>WHHJ01000099.1 GCA_014872655.1 Clostridia bacterium | reverse complement strand
AGCCGATAGTCTGCAAAAAATCATGTCCTTTCGGGACTAAAGGCGTGTAAAATTCGCTGATAACGCTTGTTCCCACATCACAATAGCCACGCCCCTTGATACGCTTCTGGAAAAACTGCTTTTTCACATCTGAACCAAACAGCATACCGTAACCTAATTCGCTGATACGCCCAAGTCCCACACGGAAATTGAAGTTATCTCTGATACCGTCCGAGAAATACTTTGCGTCTGGACGCTGGCAGGCAACGATAAGGAAATAACCTGCTTGTCGCCCTAACATAACGATTTTCTTTAGCTGGCTAAGTAAGCTCACGCTTTCTTTTGTCCCCAGCATTTCAAAAAACGCCACATATTCATCAAAGATAAGAAAGCAGGGTGGCAGTCCCAGATAGGCGTAGTTTTCGCCTGTCTTATAGTTCGGGTGTCGCTTCATTTCCTCGCTTCGCTGTACCATGCCCTCATAAAAGGCATTGACGCAATCAATCATTTCTTCTTTGGTGTGATACACATTTCCCATAACTGTCCCCAAGTCTGCTAAGTCCGCATTTTTCGGGTCTAAGACGTAAAGGACAGCGTTGGTATGCAGTAGGGCTTCAATGAGCGTCAGCAGAAAATAAGTTTTACCGCCACCCGTTCCACCAGCGATAAGGGCGTGAGGAAGTGCGTCATATTCCCAGACAAGATTTTTCATCAGTCTAAGACAGCCGTTTTCTGCCCGTACTTCATCAATGGTAATGCGGTTCGCTATCATATCATAAAGCAGGGTATATTCGATATAGCCGTCATGCAGGGTCTTGTCGGTCAGCTCACAATACAAGCCACTTTCCAATTTATCCTCTAACCGTAAAAGCTGGTCTTGATATTTCCCCAGCGTAATTTCACAGCGGATATGAAGCAGTCCCTTTTCCATTTGATAATAAATCTTTGGAAACCAGACGATTTTTTCCCTTGATCTGCTTTGCAGGTCAGTAAAAAAACCGCTGTCTTGTACGGTATCGGCTTCATACCACTTATTTTCCAGTACCATTCTTGCCAGCTTTTGACGGTGCAGGAGCTTCTTGAAACTGTCGTAACAGAAGCGGTAATACAGAAAAGCGACCAATGCACAAACACCAGTCGCTATCAGTATGGTTATGAAGTTGTAAGGGGAAAGCGTCAAGCCGTTTTCTAACAATCTGAAATGCTCCCAATCGGTACGCATGAGCTGTTTGATATTCAATAGCAGAAGAACCGCCACGAACACAAACAGAAGCGTCCCTATGGAAAAGTGATAGACAAGTTGCTTGTCGCTGGCTCTGATACGGTGTCCTTTGTTACAAATCTTACGCATAAATCAATCACTCCTTTCTGGATATGAAAAAGCAGTCAATCCTAAGACTAACTGCTTTAAACTGTCTTTATTCAAAAATAAATATATCTTCTATCGGAGCTTTTACAGCTCTTGAAATATCTATTGCCAATTTAAGTGACGGATTATATTGTGCTTTTTCTAATCTCATAATAGTTTCACGACGAACACCTACAATGTCAGCGAGTTGTTCTTGTGTTAATTCTTGTGCTACACGATATTTTTTTAAATTACATACAAACTTTGCTTCCATAATTTATTCCCTTTTTTCATAACGATATAATAAATAGTTGCTAAGAAAAAGAACAAGAGCATAGATAAGTGAAACAGAAATCAGCATAAATATTGCACACCACTCAACATTACGGGAAAACATACCTATTGCCATAAGCCAGATAACTACAAATAATAGTTTAAAACCTATCTTGTAGGCTTCTAATTGTGCCTTACGTTTATTTTCTTGAAAAAGCTCATCTTCTAAGATATGAGAAAGTTTACCTTCAAAGAAAAAACTGAAAAAACCAAAAAATATGAAAAAAGCAAAAGGAAATATTTCTCCAAATTTATAGTATGTCCAAAATCCGCCAAACCCCAGAAAACCAAACATTCCACAAAATCCCCAGTAAGGAGAAATTGTTCTTGAATATCGTTTTTCCCTGCTGTTTTTTGAAAAGACATTTTTAAAGCAGATAATTACTATATAGATAGCATATAGTGCTATTAAAGCTCCAATTACTAACATAGGAATATCCTTGTAAGAAAATACATATTCCGACATATCCATATTTTTGACCCAGCGTCCATCATTGTATAATAGGGAGTAGATTGTACCAACAATAAGCAATAAAGCACACCCTACCCCCATAAAAATAATTTTTTTAATTTGTTTCTTTGACATATTTATCTCTCCTTTCAAATGAGATGTTTTTGTATCTTTATGAGATAAATATATCACTCCGCATTGTTCGTGTCAATCAAAATTAAGACAAATACATCACTTTTATTTCTTCGGCTGTCCCTGCGGTGTAGGGTTCTGTGGGCTACCTGCGTTCTGGTTGCCTTTATTCTTCAACACAATATCCTCTGCCTTTACATACCAGTCCACATCTGCACCCGTATAGGTTTTTCTTGATACCGTATCGGCTACTGGATTGACAAGCTCCACAACTGCATTGTAAGGAAATTCCCTTAACGGTACTTCTGGCGGTACAGACACGGGGATAATTCCACCGTGCAGACTGCACTTCAAATCATAGATACGCTTTTTAAGCTGGGTACTCGGTGTCCCGTCCTCATTCTGCAAGAACACATCACGTACCGCTGTAAACTTTAATTCTCCAAATGTTTTCTCTTTGTCAATAACAAACCCGTTTGATAATCTCATAAATTCTTCACTCCTTTACTTTTCTTCAACTGCTACAATATCATCAGCAACTAATACATAATCGGTATGTCCCATATCCCCGATTGCGTAACCTCTGCCGTATAACTTCGGATTGACAAGTTTTACTTTCTGTTCATACTTGAAATGCTTTTCGCCAGCCTGCACGGGAATTTCCACCACAACATTTTCGCCTTTCTGTATGTCAGAATAAAGGTTATAGCTTCTTCTTGCGAAAAATCTGCGGTTATCTTTATCTCTGTCAAAAACATGGTCGCTTTCGCCTGCAAATTCAAGAGTTCCAAAAGACTGTGCCATATCTGGCACGACATATTTCATTTCCATAATGTTTTACCTCGTTTCTTTCTATATTTATTTGATAATTTAATTGATTGTGATTTCTTATTCTGGCGGTTCGGGAAGTACCAGCAATCCCCCAGATAGTAAAGGGTAAAATCAATGCTTACGCACCCTTGACTATCCGTGTTCTTGCAGGTTGTAGGCAGACAAGCCAGAATAAGCAAAAATCTGCCGTTTGACAGCTTCGGCGGAGAGCGTGATTTTTCTTTCCTCATACCGTTACCGCCTTATGATTTCTTCATTTTACGGCGTTTGTAAAGATATGTTCCAGCCAATCCACCAGCAGACGCAAGCAACATCACGATAAATGCCATTACATTTGTACTGTCGCCCGTTTTGGGACTGTCGCTAGGTCTGTTAGGCTTTTCTGGTGTCGGTGGTGTTTCGGGTTTCTCTGGTTCTTCTGGCTTTTCCTTAAA
>WHHJ01000098.1 GCA_014872655.1 Clostridia bacterium | reverse complement strand
GCTAACAAAGGCGGTAGTCCCCTTCGCCAACGTCGGAATTTGTTAGACGAAAATGCGTATATAATCATAACAAAGTGGAAGTAAAGCATCAATTGTAGTGTCATAAATATAATTTTTTAGTAATGCCAAGAAATATGCTTTGACCATCCTCTCCGCCTTGTGCGGTCAGCTGCTCAATAAATCCGCCAAATGCACTATCTTGACTCCGTTGATGTTTCCATCAGCCAGTTATCCAGCGTCACTGATATGCTCCCTATAAAGCGAACAGTGAAAAACTGCAAGCGGAATAGGGGGCATATCACGGCTGCTGACGGGCGCTTTTAATATTTGCGCGGAATTGCGGTATATTTCAAAGCAGACGAATGTCTTTGATCGATGCGAAGCTGGCGGGCTTCGCATCGGTCAAAGTTTATTATATGCTATATTCTAAATAATACAGTACATTGTCCTCTGGAATATAAAGCGCAACGAGATAATGTGGCGTGCTATATTGAAAAGCGCTTATTCGGTCGTCTTTTTTGCCATGCTGTAACGCATCAACATCGAGATAAAGCCAGTAAGACTTCTTACTGCTATTTAATTGATACATTTCTCTTCTGAAATCCGTGTTTGACAAAATTTCCCTCGTCATTTCTTCTGGAAATAGTGAGCAATTCCAACCTTTTTGTGCAAGACTGGCTTCAAGCTCATTTACCGGGTTATTCAATTCGCACTTTATTTCATATCCGATGTCCTGAAAAACCCAAGAGCAGTCCTTTCCAAACTCGATAGATGCCACATCAAAAGTTGCTTGACAACGTTCATTAATAAGCTGATTATAGTGTTGCCTTTCTCGCTCAGGTTCACCTACTTTATACAATTCTACGGAAGTGACAATATAAATCATCAGAATCATCAATAGCAGAATAGCTACGATAAGTTTGGAAACACCTTTTCTCTTTTCCATACTTTCCTCCTTGTTATTAAGGAACTTCAAACTCAAAAGGCACAGCATATGCATATTCTGTTCCATATCCTTCTTTTTGCAAGCGATACCCAAGGTTATTAGCTTCTACACTTAACCACGAATATTTTTTATCATGCTCGCGAATTTCTGTAAAATCGTATGTATCAGACAGCGTCCCTGACACAATCAAAGTTCCATTCTGTTCATGAACATTTGCACTATATTTAGCATGACCTATTGCATAATGCAAGTCGCCTTCCATAAACTCAAAACTTGAGGCAAACGAGTTTCCGTAAGTTTTATAATCGGCAATGATTTTTTCCTGAAAAGCTTTCGATGCAGAAATTTGTTCGCTTAGTTGCTGGATTACATCGTCGCTTAATGGTTTCCCCTCTTCCCATAAGAAGTGATGGAAAAGTTCATTTGCCAACGGATATTCTTTTACAGAGAGCCCCACATTTGAATATAAGCTAATATTCATTTTGTAATTAATTCGCGCATTTTCAATAAGAGTATCCGTGTATATATCACGAAGTTTTTTAAGCCAGTCTAAAAACGGGCTTTTTCCAGACAAGTCTAGCAAATCAATAGGAGAATTGTAGCAGTAGCAAAACAAATTACCACTCACAACGCTGTCCGCATTAACAAACCTGCACCGTTCCGCATTATAATACCGACTCCGCAGATAGTACAGCCCCGTCTCCTCGTCAAACACATACCCTCTATACCGGAACGGCTGCACAGTCCCCAGCGTCTCCGCCAGAGTCCCACTCTTGCCAATGGGCATAATACGCATAACTGACAACGGCATTGCCTTCCGCATCGAAAATCGCAATCACATCGCCCTGCAAATTCAAAACAGAACCGTTTTCATTCTCTTTAGCCCGCTAAAGTCACAGCTTTCAGAATGAGCTTTGCAAATTGTTTCGTAGAAAAATAGGAATTTCTGCAATTTCAATGCCGAACGACATTCTTGCTCACCATTCTTTTGCAGCCATCCGCTAAGCGCTATTTTTTGGGGTAGAGTGAAGCATTCTTTCGCCTCCTCCCGTCGGGGTTGATAACAGTATAGCGCGTATAATAAGCGCTGTCAAGAAATTTGCCGTATTATAAGGTAAACGTACACAACCGAAGCGAGCTACATAAGTTCGCCTCGGTTGTGAAGTCTCATATAAATGGTATACGGACTTATGGGTCATAAATAACAAGAATATATTTGAAGTTATCTGAAACCGCCAAGCATCCAATTGTCCCATTATTATGTTCTGTATGTTCGAAAATATTCCAATGTAGATTTTCTGGCACAATAATATCATCGAACCAAAACCGAGAAATATATTTTTGCAATTCTATGGAGGATTTTTGTTCTGTATGCGTGTAGTCGAGCGAAAGCTCATCGTTGTTTGAAGTATTAATGTTTAAAAGCATAGCCCAATAATCCTCGCGGATATTTGTATCATATGATTTATATAATACATCCGGAGAATATTGTGTAACATCAACTCCGTACGTCTTTTGGATCATACGAAACATTGCGTCATCCGATGGAGGATTTTCGTTAGCAATTATTAACGATATATACAGCGTAAAGAACATGATTATGCCCAAGACTGTCAGGCACACAATAGTTCCTAATATAAAATTTGCAATCTTTCTCATTTATTTATCTCCAATCTGACCAGAGCTTAACCAAAATGAGCCTGCATTATTATAGCAATTCTCAAAAATCCAGTCAATAACCATCAGCAGTAAACCAGCCGAAACAATCCTCCGGTGAAACGAGAGCAAGTGCATGGGCGACCATCTGGGGCAAAAGTACAGCAATGTTGCAGCCCAGCTTCCGCAAAATAGCCTTCATCTTCGACCACAGCATTTCAATCGGATTCAAATCTGGGCTGTATGGCGGCAGATAGAGTGGAATTATGCCCGCTGCGCGCAGCACTTCTTCCACGCCCTTGACATGGTGTGAACGCATGTTGTCCATGACGACGATGCCGCCTTTGTGAAGCGTCGGAATGAGCACGTTTTTCAGATAGTCCAGAAAACGTTCGCCGCTTGTTCCGCCGGGATACATGGTGTAGGTGATTTGACCGTTCAAGCGGACAGAGGCCAGGACAGTTTGACTTGTCGGCACATTCAGCGGTGCGCTGCCATGCACCCGCGCTTTCCCGATGGCTCGTCCGTACCTGCGTGTCATCCCGATGTTCTCGCTACTTTTGCCCAGAAACACAAGTCTCCAATGTTCAATCGCCAATTTTAAGGTAACACCGCACAAATGAGGTGGTCGGCTGGCGAATGGATTTTTCGTCAGATGCAAATGCAAATTTCGAAGGTTTACTGGAGGTAAATCGAGGAATTTGCATGCCGCAGATGGTGGAAAAGGCATCGCCAGACGCGCCGCCGAATTGTGCGGTGGTGCCTTAACTCTTTCCACTTGATACGTTTTGCCTGCACATCGGGGACGCTCCCGTTCTGTCGCCGAAAGCCCGACTTTTTTCACGCGAAAACCCAATGCTCGAACCACTCGGCTCATTGTTGAAATGCTGACTTTCAGCCCTAACTGCGTGCGGAGTTCTCCCAAGCTGATCGTGGAATTTTTTGTAATGCGCTCAGCTATCCGTGCCTTGTCTGCGCTGCTCAGCAGAGCTTTCCGACCTCGCCGC
>WHHJ01000097.1 GCA_014872655.1 Clostridia bacterium | reverse complement strand
TAACTCAATCGCTTTTTTCTATACCTTTTGGTATCACATCTATTGTAACGCTACATATTACCAATTTTTTATTTTTTACGTACCCTGTATTCCGCATCTTTCATTTTTTACCAAATATCCATCCACGATACTGATTGGGTAAACACCCATCATCATCGCGGTACAAATCATTTTTCCATTGGCGCTTGTCTGTGTAACAGCGTTTCAGAAAAATATCATTTTACGTATCAAAACAAAAACAGGATGACGTGCAACGGCTTTTTTGTTTTACATTTCTTTTAGATCAAAACCAGCACAAAATAAAAAGAAATACATAGCTTCGTCACGTCTGTCCCACCGCACAACAGCATCATTTTTTCAAACATATGGCATCGCACTACGGTTTTTCCTCAAGTTTTCCAAAGACTTATGCAACACTTCTCCACAGGAAAGAACAATCTGTGAAAAAATCAGTGGAAAATGAATTTCTGCAAGAATTTTGCAGTATTTTGATGGCGGAAAAATTCGTATATTTTCGTTCACAAAGCACAAAATATTGTATATATCGACGATATCATTCACAATATGTTGTTGTTTTGCGACATATTTCCAGATTCTTTTTATTTTTCCTTTGATTATTAAATCACATGTAATAATCTCCCTTTTTTGCGTAAAAGCGGCTGTTTTCAACAGATTTTCAGGGACAACCCCTGTGGAAAACATCACCTCTTTGGTTCCGGTACAACTTTTTTTGGTCATATCCTTGCAAAATTTTCGGCATCAGTCACGTGTTCATTTTATTGTAACATTCCGGCGCCTTGCTTTTCCATACTTTAACAGCTGTCACATACAAAAAATGTATGACCTTGATTCTTTTTCAAAAAGAAACGGCGGCTGAAATCCATTCTGCCGCCGTTCGCATCTACATTGTCAAACGCATATTTGAGAAGATATGCTTCTGTGTCGCACCTCAATATTTAAGCAAATCGATCACTGTTGTCTACCCACCCGACTTTGGTTGTCGCAGAAATTCATTTATGACATCGATCATTTTTTTGATATACAAAACAGAACGATATGGGAGCGTAAAATGATAAAATACACATATATATAATAATAGGAAGAAAATAGCAAATTTTGGTTCTGTTATGCACCAATAGGAACATAAATGGTGCTGTTGTCATCAAACACCAAATCATTTTCTGTGTACTGACCAAATCGGATGGAATCCAAAATGTCCTGCATATGTCCCGCCTCTTCATTGGTGGCCTGCGCAGACAACACATAGTACACTTCAAAATATCCGGATTCCGTATTGCCAAATAAAATTCGTCCCGCACTGCCGTCTGCGCCCTGAAGTGTAATCACACGACAATCATATCCACCGATGGTGTCTTTGGACAAGGAACGCGCATCATCGTTTTGCGCCGTCGTCAAATTTCCCTCTTCCGATTGCGATTCCAATAAAACGTTTTGTCTCTCTTCCAAATCTTTTGTATCGGCTTCATAAGAGATCCCAATGGAATAACATGTTTCTCTCGCAACTGCTACTTGATCAATTTGATGAATCTGCGTAGGAATGACGCCGTTGTCCGGATTTTCATCTTCTGCCTGCAACACTTCGTTGGTATCTTGCTGTACCGTCACCTCATCTACGCCCTCTTCATAGCAAAAAGAGATCTTTCCATAATTACCAAAATAAAGTGACATGGGCCAGTCCACCTGTTCCATTTGTGCCGGCGACCGTGGTGGCGCTGTTTGTGTTCCACATGCTGTCAGACATAAAGCACAAATTGCAGAAAATATCATAAAAAATCCCACGCGCCAAAAATCTTTGTGCCAAAACAAGCGTACGGACTTTTGTTTACAATAGTTTGATTTCATCTCATATACTCCAAATCACTTCAAGCATCAGATAAATTGCTATCTTACATGTTTCATTATATAACACACCAAACAGCAGGTCAAGAATTGAAGAAACATAATCCAAAAATTTATTGTGAAATTTGTTTTGATTTGTGCCATACTATGATTGGGCGCACGTTTTCCACGCGCTCATGTTCTCCAATAACACAACTTTGCAAAGCACCACATCTTCCAAAACAATATGGTAGCAAAACGTATATAATAATAGGAAGGAAATTGTCAAAATGGAACAGCAAAACACAACATGTCAAGCAAAATCCACACAGCAAAACCAAACATGTGCACAAACCATGTCCGGTAAACAAAATCAAGCAACGGAAGAAAAGTTGCTGAACAACATTTACCAAAATGTCAAAATGGGTGTCGACGCCATCAACACACTCTTACCCAAGGTAGAAGATCAAGCCATGCGTCAAGATCTGACAACGCAATTGTTGGGATATGAAGAATTTTCCACCCAGGCAACCAAGTTATTACTCGAGCAGGGAAAAACGCCGAAAGAAATTTCTGCTTTTCAAAAAATCCCGGCGGAAGCTGGTATTCACATGAACACCTTGCGTGACCGCTCCAATAGTAATATCGCCGAAATGATGATCAACGGATCTATCATGGGTATCATCGACACCACACGAACGCTCAATCAGTGCCGCGAAACCTGCCCCAGGCAACTCACACAATTGGCACATGATATCATTGATTTTGAAGACAACAACGTGACGCGCATGCGTGCCTATCTGTAACAACAAAAAACAACAAGCATGGATGTTGATCCATGCTTGTTGTTTTTTTGTCATGATTCCACATCAGTTGATGGCACTTCTCGCAAAACAGCATGTACCACCACACGTTTTTCTTCTTGTGCAAGGCTGGTGCAAGTGGATAAGGTGACCACACGATCTGTCGCCTGTGGTGTTACTTCGGTATTTATAATCGAACGTGCCGCAATATCTTTGAGCCATACGGCATATTGTGCATCATCCGAAAAATACAGTTCCCATGCATTTTGATCAACCGTTGCCACATAGGCGGAAAAAATCACAAGTTTATATTGTTTTTCCAACGTTGCCAGCTGTATGACCGGATGTGTATCAAAATAGGACTGCTCTTGATATCTTGCCACAGAGCGGAACATGGAATCATTGTGCATATAATGTCCGTACAATATGGTATGTTTGTCAGAAAACGTCGCGTCGCAACGATAATCCATAAAGATAGATCCCGCACTGTTGATCGCCCCGTCCACCATATGGGTCAAATAATATTCGTTGTCGGATCCTTGCACCACAGGATAATTCAATGTACTGTCCGGCAGATACACCCATGCCACAACATCCGGGTACTGTTGTACCAATGTCGCGAAATCTACAAAAATAAAATCGTTCGTTTCTGTCAGCTCATTTGTTTGTCCTTCCGTCTGACCGGACGATGTCGTTTGTGGCAATTCCACATACGATGTCAAGGCTTCATACGTTTTTTCGCATTTTCGATACTCCATCCAAATCCGAAGAACCTGATATAGGGAAAACAAAAATATGCAGGCAAGGATGATCATCAGTAACCGAAATACCCATCGCTTCTTTCCTTTCGCCATACGTTCTCCTCTTTCTTGATCAGCATATTGAATACATGTTGATTATATCATGTTCTATCCTTTTTTGCAAGAGATGCTTACCTTTCCTGATTCGACAAAACAAGCTGAAAAACCTTGACAAGGTCTAAAAAAAACAATATAATATAATAAATCACATAGAAAAAACATCTGTTTTACAAACTGCGCATTGCTTCTTTTGTAAAAAAGCAGGTACCTTGCGG
>WHHJ01000096.1 GCA_014872655.1 Clostridia bacterium | reverse complement strand
GAAAAAAAGAAAACAGCCTATAAAAAAAATCGCAACCGGAACTAAAAACAAATAGGCGAGAAGTAATAAGGCCTTTCCGTCTTCCGTGACGGTGACCCTGACGGTATCTCCCGGTTTGGCCTGTAACGGGTTGGCTGCCATCAATTTTACCGCTTTTGAACCGCAGACCGATGCATTGGCACATGTTTTGCATGACGCAGGTCGTTCGGTTTGAATAACGGCAGAATCGCCTTTCGTTTTAATCACTGTTCCATAAGTTTGCATAGTATCCTCTTTATCGTTCAATAATTGCCTCGGCGATACGAATCCCGTCTACGGCAGAACTGGTGATGCCTCCGGCATATCCGGCACCTTCTCCACAGGGATAAATCCCTTTTATTCCAATACATTCATAGGTGGATTCGTCACGCAATATGCGCAACGGGGCAGATGTCCGGGTTTCTACTCCCGTTAAGACGGCGTCCGGGCAATCTAATATCGCTTTGTTAAAACGAGCTAATCCAGTTTGAAGCATATGAACGATTGTTTTCGGATATAACAGGGAAAAATCATAGAACTGTGTGTGTGGTAAAAATGTAGGTTGGATATGTCCTAATTTTTGAGATGAAGTTCCCGCTAAAAAATCTTTTGCCAAGGTAATAGGTGCAGCTCCGTTTGCCGCCTTCCATGCGAGTTGTTCCAATTGGTCTTGGAACGCAATGCCGGCATCGGCCGTAGAAAACCGAACCGTTGCTAATAATGCTGCATTCGCATTTTTCCCGTCCCGTGCGTGTAGACTCATGCCGTTTGTTACCAATTTCCCCGGTTCTGAGGAGGCGTTGATAACCTGTCCTCCCGGACACATACAAAAAGTATAAACAGTTTGGTTTTGTTGTTTATTGATATGAGTGGAGAACTGATATTCTGCGTGAGGAAGTCGTTTGGCAAAAGAGCCGTAAAGCGCGGTATCAATCTCTTGTTGTAAATGCTCCATACGGAATCCTACAGAGAATGGTTTTGCTGTGATATTAGGAAGTTTGTCTATCAGCATTCGATAGGTATCTCGCGCGCCATTTCCAATTGCCAAAACGATGGTTTGACAGGGAAAGACTTCTTCGTTGATCGTTACGGTTTTTAGAATACCGTTCTCAGTCTGTATGTCTGTCAGCTTTGATTCAAATCGAACTTCTCCGCCCCATTTTATAATGCGTTGTCTTATTTGTTTTACAATCTGGCATAGTCGGTCTGTTCCAATATGAGGTTTTGCCATTCTTAATATTTCGGGATCGGCGCCGTTTTCAACCAGAATCTCCAATGCATATCTGCATCGAGAATCATGGATTCTTGTTACTAATTTCCCGTCCGAGAAAGCCCCGGCTCCACCCTCACCAAACTGTACGTTTGATTCCGGATTTAATTCTTTTCCAGACCAAAAAGCAGAAACATCTACTTGTCGCCGTTCAATGGGTTGTCCCCGGTCAATGAGGATGGGTCTTAATCCGAATTTTGCAAGAATATAACCGCAAAATAGTCCAGCTGGTCCCATTCCTACAATAAGCGGTCGGGTGGTCGTGTTAATTCGTTTAGGCTGGAACTGATATTTCGGCAGTGCCGACAATCGAGCATGTTCCAAATCTGTCTGAATGGCAATGCTATATATTTTTCGGATCTGAGATTTATGCCGGGCATCGATCGACTCTTTATAAATATATGCCGGAGTATTCGTTGGTAGTTGTAATTGATTTAATACTCTCGTAATAACAGCAGCCGGCTGCTCCTCAATAGGAGCTGAGATATTATGTATAATTTTCATTCTTTGCGCACCGATACGTAGTATTCGCCGATAACTCCTGCATTTAGATCTGATGAGTTATAAAAATAGACGCGGTATTGACCCTTTTCATTTCGTTGAGAAAGATCGACAGTAGGGATAAAGGATTCTTTGCTGATTCTATCGATCGTTGCGGTATTGGCTCTGACTGTAACAGATAGAGAGGAAGACGTTACGGTCACTGTTTGGTTTTCCGCATTTGCAAATTTAAATCCCTGTAATTCTTCTGCTGTGTATGTTAATCGTTTTGTCTGCATATCCGCAAAACTAACATTAACAGTAATAGGGCTGGAATCCTCATAGGTAATATCCGGAACTTCCGGTAAATTCAGTTCAGCCGAGTAAGAGTCCTCTTTGATGGTTGCGGTATCGATCGAACCCAAAGATATTTTTCCAATAACTTCCAATAATTGTTCATCTCCGTAGATTTTTACGGAATCTCTGGAATACGATACCGTTCGATAAGCATTTTCGATGCATTGATTACTGTTTGTAACCGTAACTTCTACCGGAACGATTTTTGCTTTTGAAATTTGTATGTCCGCTTTTGTTTGTGTTGTATCCAAGGTAAGATATTTTTGAGGAATCTCATTTCCGGCGGTGTCAGCCAGACGAATTTCCAAATCCATAGAGGTAGATGCAGATAATCCAGAAACATCCGCCTCTACAAAAGCGCTTCCAATATTGGCGACGGTCTCTTCCGGCCCAGTTATTGTGACGTTTGGCGTTTCAACATTAGCTCCGATCACTTCATAATCTTGTTCCGGGGTTCCGGTAGTGCGCAGGGTAAGGGGCAGTGTAACAGAAGACTTTTTAACAAATTCAACTGTAATCGTTGCCGGGGAAACTTCTTTTACATTTACTTCCGGATCGGATATGGTTATGACGATTGGCAAAGGATAGGTTCCCGCTGCCGCAACTGTCCCGAGATTCAATTCGGCCGTAATTTTATCTTCGGTCATAAATTGTAAATTAGACCTTGGTCCCTGTACCACAACATTGGTAGAAAGCGCTGTGTCCGGAAGCAGCATCATTAAATCGTTTTGCTCCGCTACAGAATTTTCATAATTGATTTGTACCGGTATTTTGGTAAAGGTTTTTTCATTTGTCGGATTTACGATATTCGTAATACACAGCCAAACAATGATGGCCATAAATACGGATAAAACTTTTAAAAACCGGTTATTGTTTAAAAGCTTTTTCAGAAAGGAAGACATTTTTTTCATTGTTTTTTCTCCTTTCTGAACAAGGAAAGTTTCTTGCGTTTTTTATCCTCGCTGTTTTGTGGAATAAAGCGAGCGGTCAATATCGTTTTCACAAGTTCTGGAGAATAATTTCGGGTTAAATTGCCTTCTTGCGCAAGAGAGATAATTCCTGTTTCCTCTGATACAACAATAATAATTGCATCTGAGTTTTCACTCATGCCGATTGCCGCACGATGTCGGGTCCCTAGATCACTGGCAACACGTTTGGTGGACAATGGCAAAAAACAACCAGCCGCAGTAATTTTAAAGTCCCGAATAATAACCGCACCATCATGTAAGGGGGCTTTGGGATAAAAAATATTTAACAATATTTCCGGGGAAATATTAGCGTCGATCCGTGTACCTGTCCGAATAATATCTCCGACGCGGGTCTTATCTTCCATCACGATCAAAGCGCCTGTTTTAGTTGCCGAAAGAGAAGAGATTGCGTTGCAGATCGCGTCAATGGCAATATATTTATCTTCATTATCGTCTTCGAGCATGTGTGTTTTTTGAGAAATGGCCTGAAAAATTCCGTTACGGCCCACTTGCTCCAAAGCGCTCCGCAATTCCGGTTGAAAAACAATAATTAAGGCTAATACCCCGAATTCAAGAAAAGTATTCAGAATATAGTGCGTTCCGGTTAGGCCGACCCAGTTTGTGACAATTAATATAACAAACAGCAATACGATCCCTTTCAGAAGTTGAGCGGCTCTCGTGTCACGAATAAATTTTATCGTTGTATAAATTAAAAAAGAAATAATGGCAATGTCTAATACGTCCAAAATTAAACTGAGAGGATTTGAAAAAAGGTTGATCATCGACGACCAGATCCCATTAAAAAATTCCGCCATATATCGTTCCTCCCTCAATAAAAAATAGTATATGTATTGTTATAGGTACATACAT
>WHHJ01000095.1 GCA_014872655.1 Clostridia bacterium | reverse complement strand
CATCGCCCACGTAGACCACGGAAAAACAACGCTGGTCGATGAGATGTTGAAACAGAGCGGTATTTTCCGAGAGAATCAGGTCGTATCAGATCGGGTGATGGACTCAAACGATTTGGAACGAGAGCGCGGCATTACCATTCTTGCAAAAAATACAGCCATACATTATCAAGGGGTTAAAATCAACATTATCGATACTCCGGGGCACGCCGATTTTGGCGGCGAAGTAGAACGGATTCTCAAAATGGTAGACGGCGTTTTATTACTGGTCGACGCCTTTGAGGGCCCCATGCCGCAAACACGGTTTGTCTTGCAGCGGGCGCTGGAGCTAGGACATAAAGTTATTATCGTTATCAATAAAATTGACCGTCCGGATGCACGTCCCTATGAAGTAGTGGATGAGGTATTGGAACTGTTCATGGATTTAAACGCAACCGACGAGCAATTAGATTCTCCGATTGTTTTTGCATCTGCCAGAGCCGGAACAGCCTCCTTGTCTCCCGAAGGCGACGCCAAGGATTTACAGCCGCTGTTTGACAAAATCATTCAATATATTGATCCGCCGCAAGGCGACGAAACCGGTCCCCTGCAAATGTTGGTATCGGCCATCGATTACAATGAATTTGTCGGCCGGATTGCGATCGGCCGAGTAGAACGCGGAATGATCAAAGCCGGACAGGAAATTGTTTTGGCCGACTATCACAATCTGCGCACGCCCAAAAAGGCAAAAGCCGTCAACCTGTATTTATTTGACGGTCTGGACCGGGTTCCCGTACAGCAGGTGCAAGTGGGAGATATCGTCTCCGTCTCCGGGATCGAAAACGTAACGATCGGAGACACGCTGTGCGATCCGTCTGCCGTGGAACCGCTGCCGTTTGTGAAGATTTCCGAACCCACGGTAGAGATGACCTTTTTAGTCAACGACAGCCCCTTTGCAGGCAGAGAGGGTAAATTTGTCACGTCCAGAAATCTGCGGGAACGTTTATTTAAAGAACTGCTCAAAGACGTCTCCCTCAAAGTGGAAGAAACCGACTCCACAGAAGCTTTCCGAGTCTGCGGCAGAGGCGAGATGCATTTATCTATTTTGATGGAAACCATGCGCCGCGAAGGATATGAATTTCAGGTCAGCACCCCCCGTGTACTGCTCAAACAAATCGACGGCGTTCAATGCGAACCGTACGAGCGAATGGTGGCCGATGTTCCGCAGGAAGCATCCGGTGCCATTATGAGCAAAATGGGTATTCGAAAAGGCGAATTGATTCAAATGACGCCGACCGGAAGCCGTGTACGGCTGGAATTTATCGTTCCGTCCAGAGGACTGTTCGGATATCGTAACGAATTTATGACCGATACTCGAGGAGAAGGAATTCTAACGTCTGTTTTTGATTGTTATAAACCCATGAAGGGCGATATTCCGCGCCGCGCAAATGGCTCTCTGGTTGCTTTTGAAACCGGATTGACGACCACCTACGGCATCTTTAATTCTCAGGATTCCGGTGCCATGTTTGTGGACCCGTCCCAGGAAGTCTATGCCGGACAAGTCGTTGGCATTGCCAATAAGGGCGACGATTTAACGGTGAATGTATGCAAGAAAAAGCACATGACAGCCGTTCGTTCTTCGGGTCATGACGATGCGTTAAGACTGGTTCCGCCCATCAAATTCAGTCTGGAACAGGCGATTGAATTTTTAGCGGAAGATGAACTGTTAGAAGTAACACCGGAAAGTATTCGAATCCGGAAAAAGATTCTGGACCATGCAACCAGAATGAAAAATCTGATGCGGAATCGAAATGCATAATAAAAGCCCGCAAAAACACATTGCGGACCGTTTTATCGTCCTTTTGTGTTTGATGCGGGTTTTTTTTCTGTTTATGCATAAACTAAAAACAAAACAACAGGAGGGTTGTGTATGAAACTTTCACAAATCCAATACGAACGTCCGGATAAAGACGAAATCATTGCAAAATACAACCAGATCTTATCTGATTTTGATACGGCAAAAAATGCTGACGAGCAAATTCAAGTCTATCAAGACTGTATCCAGATGCAAAAGCATCTCAATACCATGGCCTCATTGGCCTACATCCGGTTCACACTCGACACCCGAGACACCTTTTACAGCAATGAATGCGATTTTTATGACGAGATGGGGCCGATTTTTGAAGACTACGGGATCCGTTTTGCCGATAAAATGTTGTCCTCGCCGTATCGAGAACAATTAGAACAACGTCTGTCCCCGCTGATTTTTCTCAATTATGAAATTGCCAAAAAAGCGTTTCATCCCAATGCCATCGAACAAATGCAGGAGGACAATCGGCTTTGTACCGAATATAAAAAGTTATTATCCAGCGCAAAAATTGCCTTTCGGGGTGAAGAATTAAACATTCCGCAGCTGGGCAAATATAAAGAAAGCCCGGACAGAGAAACCCGTCGCCAGGCCTATCAGGCGCAGGGTCAATGGATGAAAGAACATGCACAGCAATTTGATGATATTTTTGATAAAATGGTGCATGTGCGCGACAAAATGGCCAAAAACTGCGGCTATGAAAATTATGTGCAATTAGGCTATTATCGAATGGGACGCAACTGCTACTCGCCGCAGGATATTGCCGCATTCCGGCAACAGGTTCTGCAGGTATGGGTTCCGTTTCTGCAACAAATCAAAGCCCAACAGGCGCAGGATTTAAACTTGGATCATCTAAAACTTTTCGATGACAGCATCTGGCTGCAAGAGGGCAATCCGCAACCCAAAGCAACCGTTTCGGAAATGTTTGAAAATGGCAAACGCATGTATCATGAAATGTCTTCGGATACCGGCGAATTCATCGATTATATGTTACAACATGATCTGTTTGACGTGTTAGCTCGTCCCGGCAAATCGGGCGGCGGATACTGTACCGAATTGCCGGAATATCAAATGCCGTTTATTTTCGCCAACTTCAACGGCACTTATGAAGATGTTGACGTGTTAACACACGAGGCCGGGCATGCCTATGCCTCTTATCGGGCCATGCGTTCCATTCCATTATATGAGCTGACGCAGGGCGGTATGGAAACCTGTGAAGTCCATTCGATGAGCATGGAATTTTTCGCCTGGAAATGGATGCCGCTGTTCTTTAAAGAAAATGCGGAAAAATACAAATACATGCATATCGGAAACGCGCTCAGTTTTATTCCTTACGGAACGATGGTAGATTATTTTCAGCAGCTCGTCTATGAAAAACCGGATATGACGCCGGCAGAAAGAAAGAGCCTATGGCTGGATTTAGAAAAACAATTTCGCCCGTACCTTTCCAACGAAGGCATTACCTATATGGAAGAGGGGGGCAGATGGCAATGTCAATCGCACATTTTTGAACGCCCGTTTTACTATATTGACTATTGTCTGGCGCAAACCGTCGCCTTCGAATTTTTAATTGCAATGCATCGCGATTATGACAAAGCATTTTCTTGTTATCAGCAATTCCTAAACGCCGGCGGTTCCAAAACCTTTACTCAATTGGTTCAAGACGCGGGATTCCCGTCCGTGTTTTCCGAGGAAACCTTTTCAAAAATGATTCCGCAATTAAAACAAATCTTGGAATCGCTCCGAAACAACCTTTCATCTGAACAATAAATCCTTTAACGCCAACACAGCGCCGCTCAAAAATGAACAGCGCTGTGCTATTTTTTATATTTTTTCAGTCCTTTTCTATCGCTGCGAAAGCGCCTTTCGTGCAGCAGCAATCACATCCGCCAAATTTACCGCACCGTCTTCGGTGACATCCGCAATATGCTGCCCGTCAAAATCCAGACTGCCGTCCAGTACCGCACGCGCAATCCCAAGCACGTCCGCAAGGGTCACCTTGCCCGATTTATCCATATCTCCGCGTACGCCGATAAACACCAGCGTCTCGATCGCTTCCTGTACCTTTTCCGTCGCATAGCCCAATTTGGTATAATTCGGCTCTTCGGTCATTTCTCCGTCCAGTCGTTCCAGGTATTTTTCCAAATTCTCAAATCCGGACGCCTCGTACAAACTCCGGTCCGAAGTCTGTAAAATCTCGTGTCCGCGTGCAGACCATTC
>WHHJ01000094.1 GCA_014872655.1 Clostridia bacterium | reverse complement strand
GTGGGAAACTGCCGCATGGTCTTTCCGGGTATACCCCTCCCCGATTCCGTCTTTCATCAATCGGGACAAGGAAGATAAAACCGAAACGCTGGGATAAATCCCCTGTTGCTCCAAGTTGCGGTCCAATACGATCTGCCCTTCCGTGATATAGCCCGTCAAATCCGGAATCGGATGGGTGATATCATCGTTAGGCATCGTCAAAATCGGAATCTGAGTAATCGAACCGGTTTTGCCGTGTACCATTCCGGCCCGTTCATACAAAGAGGCCAAATCCGAATACAAATATCCGGGATACCCTTTTCGTCCGGGGATTTCTCCCTTCGAAGAAGACAGTTCTCGAAGTGCTTCTGCATAAGACGTCATATCCGTTAAAATAACCAGAATATGCATATTATGCTCAAAAGCAAGATATTCTGCAGCCGTCAGCGCTAACCGAGGAATCATAATACGCTCCGCAATCGGGTCATTGGAAAGGTTCTGGAACATAACAACCTTTTGCAAAACCCCTGCATTGGTAAATTCTTGCAGGAAGAAGTCTGCAACGTCATGTTTTACACCCATAGAGGCAAAAACAATGGCAAAATCATCCCCAGAGCCGATCTGAGCCTGTCGTACAATTTGTGCCGCCAATTTATTATGCGACATACCTGAGCCGGAAAAAACCGGCAGTTTCTGTCCGCGAATCAACGTCATCAACGCATCGATACTGGAAATTCCGGTATGAATATAATTACGCGGATATTTCCGACTGACCGGGTTAATCGGCAACCCGTTTACATCAATATACTGGTCGGCGTAAATGTTGCCCAGTCCGTCGATCGGATTCCCTGCACCGTTAAAAACTCGGCCGAGAATTTCTTTGGATAATCCAAATTCCATAGGTTTTCCGGTAAAACGCGTCCGAACATTGCTCAAAGACAAGCCGATAGTGCCTTCAAAAACCTGTACAACAGCTTTATCTGCAGCAACTTCAATCACTTTACCTAATTTTGTTTGACCGTCGGGCAAATTGATTTCGCAAATCTCTTCGTATGCGACATTCTCAACGCCTTCCACAATCATAATCGGCCCGTTTACACTGCTGAGCCCTTTATACTCGTATTGCATGATGCTCCCGACAATCCTTTCATTTACAAACTGCGAGATTCGGCATTTTCGTCTTCTATCTGATTCAGACGACTGTCAATCTCCGCTTTAGTCTGATCAAAAATCTCTTGATTAGAAACTTCGTATTTTATTTTAATCGGTAAGTCAAAGACCCCGGTACGGACGACTTGAGAAATCGGAATGGATCTTGCCACAATCGCAGATACCCGATCATATAAATACAGAATAAGTTCCATCAACTTATACTGTAAATCCAGCGGCATATAAGTGTCGACCGGATGCATTGCGTTCTGTTGTAAAAATCCAACACGAATTACCCGCGCGATCTCAATAATCAACCGTTGACTGTCCGGCAACACGTCGGCGCCAATCAGTTTTACGATTTCCATCAAACTGTCTTCTTCGTTCAAAATTTTCAACAGTCTGGTCCGAGCCTGCGTAAAATGCGGGTCGATATTTTTATTGTACCATTCTCCGATATCATCCGTGTATTCCGAATAACTGGTCATCCAGTTAATTGCCGGATAATGTCTGGCATAAGCCAGTGATTTATCCAAGGCCCAAAAACAGCGAACAAAACGTTTGGTGTTTTGAGTTACCGGCTCCGAAAAGTCACTTCCCTGCGGGCTGACGGCTCCGATAATAGAAACAGAGGCCTCTTTTCCTTCTAATGTGCGAACATATCCGCCGCGCTCATAAAACTCTGCCAGTCTGGACGGCAAATAGGCCGGATAGCCCTCTTCTGCCGGCATTTCTTCCAAACGACCGCTGATTTCGCGCAACGCTTCCGCCCACCGAGAAGTGGAGTCCGCCATAATTGCGACGTCATATCCCATATCGCGATAATACTCGGCAATCGTAATTCCTGTATAAATAGATGCTTCACGCGCAGCAACAGGCATATTAGAAGTGTTTGCAATCAATACGGTCCGTTCTGTCAACAACATGCCAGTTTTAGGATCTTCCAACTGTGAAAATTCGTCCAAAACCTGCGTCATTTCATTGCCGCGTTCTCCGCATCCGATATAAATAACGATATCGGCGTCCGACCACTTTGCCAACTGATGCTGATGCATCGTTTTTCCGGTTCCAAATCCGCCTGGAATCGCTGCCGCACCGCCTTTTGCAATCGGGAACATCGTGTCTACATTTCGCTGTCCTGTAATCAAAGGCTTCGTCAGCGGCAAACGTTCCTGAACCGGGCGAGGAACTCGAATCGGCCATGTTTGCGCCAGTTTTAATACATGCATTTTTCCGTCTTCGGTACGAACCGTTACCAATTCATCGGTAATCGTATATTCTCCGTTTGGCTGAACATGACAGACAACACCCGAAACCGGACTGGGACAGCGATGTTCGATTCGCTGTGTCTCCATACAAGTGGCATAGATCTGCCCTTTTCGGATCGGGTCCCCTTCCTGTACCGTAATCTGAACCGACCATTTTTTGTTCTCATCCAAATTGGACACTTCGGCCCCGGTTTCGATATAAGGATCGGAAATTTCTTTCAGAGCCGTCAGCGGACGTTCAATCCCATCAAAGATATTGCTGAGAATACCAGGCCCCAGCGTAACGCTTAAAGGTTGCCCGGTCGGCAATACAGGCTCTCCCGGTTTTAATCCGGTAGTAGACTCATACACTTGAATCGTCGCTTCTTGTGAAGTGTTGGAGATAACCTCGCCAATCAATCGTTTATTGCCAACATACACCGTTTCCTGCATGGATAAATCCCGTGCGTCTTTTACCTTTACAACCGGTCCGTTTATTGAATAAATTTTTAATTGCTCCATTTTGCATTACACACTTTCGGTTTCATACTGTTCGGATATGGTAAAGATTCCGCTTGATACAAAATTTTTTCGCTCCGAACGTAATTTTGCGTCAAAGGTACTATCTACAATTTTCCCCTGGCACTCTATAATCAAGCCGCCCAGTCGGATTGAATCATCGGCAAAGGCCTGGAATCGGCCTTCATTAAATCCACATTCTGCTAAAATTTCCAAATCGGACTCGCTGACATAAACTTTTAAAATAGGCCCGATTTCGTTTTCTGCCTGTAGAATATTCTTTTTTAAATATTCCTTATATTCCGGGCTGTTCCGAAAATCAGCCAGCTTGGTTTGCACTTTTTGAAAAATGTCATCAATATACTGTTCCCGTGCCTTTAAGATATCCTGTCGATAGGCCCCAGTCTTTTGCGATAACTGTCTGTTCATTTGATCTTTTAATTCCCGCTCCCGTACCTGAGTCAGTTCTTTGACTTCCTGATCCAGCCGCTGCTGTTCTTCTAAAAAACGGCTTTTCACGATTTCTTTAGCGGATTCTTCGATCTTGGCGGCCTCTTGTTCAGCTAATACGGTAACATTCTTTTTTAAAAGTTGAATTTTGGTTCTATTGTCCATGTTATTCCCCTTTACAACTTAACACCAATCGCCTGACTGATGTAATTACTGATCGCGTCTTTGGTTCGACCCGGACCGTGCCGGTCTGGAATCTCAACAATTAAGGGCAATGATTTACTTAATTTCAAACTACTCACGTAGTCCGGCGCAAGTTTTACCAACTTTTCGGTGACCAGTATAATCCCGATTTCACGATTGTTGACGGTGTCGGACAAAACTTTACAAAATTCCTCTCGTTCATGTACAACAACCCCGTCAATACCGCATAAGCGCATGCCCATTTTTGTATCGTGGTTATCACTGATTACATAAATTTGCACGATCAACGACTCCCATCAACCGAGTTTTCCGATAATCGAAAAAGAAATAACCAAACCATACAAAGCTACGCCTTCAGCCAACGCAACAAAGATCAATGATTTTGCCAACATCTTGGGGTTTTCTGCCGTCGCACCGATTGCGGAGGATGCCGCACCTGCAACAGCGATACCGGCACCGATACAAGACAAACCAGTTGCGAGTGCCGCAGCCAGATATCCTAAACCCGTGGACATACTGTCAGCATTTTGTGCCGCGGCGGCAACTGCCTCTTCCGCATGCCCCATAAATGGCATCAAGCCGATAATGCCGATTGTACAGCAGAAAAACATCGCGATATTTGTGATTACTGCTGCTTTATATTTTTTACCTTCCTTTGCCCGTTGATGAGCAATCACCAAGGGTATCATCGTTAAAACTAACAGTCCAAATGTAAGAATCTCCATAAAAAACACCTCTTCTGTAATTTACGCAGCAGATTTTTTTGCTGTACTTTTCTTTTTTAATTTTTTATTTTTTATCATAGATGGGATTCTGACAGGCGTA
>WHHJ01000093.1 GCA_014872655.1 Clostridia bacterium | reverse complement strand
CCTACTATGTCAAAGACGGTGTGCTTGCTCCTGTATCCGGCGACTATGTATTTTCAGAACTGGTAAATCCTGTCTTTACCAAAGACGGCGACAACCTCAAGGCTAGTGTGTCTGTGAAATATCTGGATAACAAGTCGAAAATGACACAAATCTCACAGTATGAGTTTGTGCTTCATAAGGACGATAACTGGAAGATTATAGAATAAAATCAAAAGGCTTACATTTCAGTATCTATAGGGTGTAAGCCTTTTATTTGCTGTTATATATTACAATTGAAAGGTTTGTTTTACCAAAGAGAACAAAGAAAAAACGCTACAATCCCGTAAAGGCTGCAACGCTTCTTTCTGTCATATTCAGTTGTGTACGGACAGCTTATTTGTCCGAGTTTTCGATTTCCGCAACCTCTTTCGCCGTAGCAGTCACAATTCTTAATCCCTTATCACTGATACTGTCAAGCAGGGTATCCAGTTGCCGCCGCTGCGTGGATTTTTCAGCGTCCCTATTCGGGAAAAAGAATTGGTCTACCGATATGTTATAGCGTGTCACAAGCTCATAAAAGATTTGCAGGCTTGGTTGTTGTCCCTTATTTTCAATATTGGTAAGGTAACGCGGAGAAATATTCATTGCGTCGCTTACATCTTTGCGACTTTCCTTTCTCGCTGTCCGCGCCGCTTTTATCGCTTTCCCGAAAGCTGCGAAGTCATAAAGTGGTACAGGTCTTTTAGCCATAATTATTCACCCTGCTATATTGTATAGTTCCTAACTCTTTCAAGATACGTCTATGCAATTCCCACTACTGGCTTAAATAATTCATATTTATTTTATTGCTTCTATTCGGCTGACCGTATATAATAATGACAAAGGAATTTTTACGGGAGGATAGTAAAATGCTTGAATATATCTCTGCCCCAGAAGCAGCGAAAAAGTGGGGAATTTCTGAACGGCGCGTACAAAAACTGTGCGAAGAAAATCGAATACCGGGTGTTGCAAAATTCAGTCGTATGTGGTTGATACCAAAGGAGGCAGAAAAGCCGATTGACGGAAGAACAAAACACGGAAAGGAGCTACACCATGAATAAGGTCTTAATTATAGATGATGATAAGGAACTTTGTACGCTAATTAAACGGAGCGTGCTATCAGAAAATATAGAAGCTGATATTTGCAATACAGGAAAAGAGGGTTTGAAAAAATTAAAAGAAAAAGAGTATCAGCTTGTAATATTGGACGTTATGATGCCCGGTATGGACGGGTTTGAAACACTGGAAGAAATCAGAAAAGGAAACAGTTTACCAATTTTAATGTTTACCTCTAAAAATGACAGTGCTTCCAAAGTGCGCGGCTTACGCGCGGGAGCAGATGATTATTTGACAAAACCATTTGATATGGACGAATTGATAGCACGCATAGTTTCTCTCATACGCCGCTACACCAGATTTAACGGGCAGGACGGTACACCACAGCAGCTTGATTTTGACGGTTTGAAAATAGACCTTGAAAACCGTTCCATTACAACAGTCAATGGAACATTTGAATTACCTCCAAAGGAGTTTGACTTGCTCTTATTCTGTGCGAAAAATCAAGGGAAAATTCTGACAAAGCAACGGATTTATGAGGAAGTCTGGGGCGAAGAATATTTTTATGATGATAGCAACATTATGGCGATTATCAGTCGGTTGCGAAAAAAGATAGAAGCAAATCCCGGTAGTCCGAAATATATTCAGACAATAAAAGGCATTGGCTACCGCTTCAATAAGGAGGTATGACCGAATATGGAATTAGTCATTGTTATATCCATACTGATTGCTGTTGTTTCTGTCTTTGTTTCCTGTCTTACTATTAGACGAGTGAAAAGGCAAATTTCTGAAATGACGGACGCACTTGCCGATATAAAAAATGGAAACGGAAACCGTCGTATTTTATCAGCAGCTAATGAGCTTGTCGCGCCGATTGCGTATGAAATCAATGAGATTGTTGTGTCTTATGAGAGTAAGCTTTCTACGTTCCACCAGACAGAGGAAACAAACCGACAGCTTATGACAAGTCTTTCACATGATGTGAGAACACCACTTACTACTTTGATAGGGTATCTGGACGCTGCACATAAAGGAATTGTTAGCGGGAAAGACCGTGATGATTATATAGAAACTGCCCGCCGGAAAGCGCATGACCTAAAAGAATACATAGATGTGCTTTTTGATTGGTTCAAGCTAAACTCTAATGAATTTGCAATAGAATTACAGACCGTAGAAGCTGCCGAACTGACACGGGATATACTGATTGATTGGATACCGATATTTGAAGATAAACAGATAGCGTACAATATTGATATTCCCGAAAAGCCCTTTCGGGTACGTCTTGATACGGACGGGTATATGCGGATATTGAACAATCTCATTCAAAATGTGATTTCTCACAGCCGCGCTGACAAAATAGAAATTGCTCTGACAAAGAAAAATCACAACATGGAAATTACGGTAACAGACAATGGCATTGGGATTGAAAAAGAGGATTTGGAACATATCTTTGAAAGGCTCTATAAATGTGACAAGGGACGGTCTGAAAAAGGTAGCGGTCTTGGTTTGTCTATCGTTCATCAGCTTGTGGAAAAGATGAACGGCACAATAACAGCAGAAAGTACACAGGGAAACGGAACAACATTCATTCTGCTTTTTCCTTTGGTTGGTTAAGGCTCTCCCGTCTTTTATGGCGGGAGCCTTACTTATTTATGGCGGTTCATAAATGCAAGGTTAATGCAAGGTTGCGGCAAGGTTAATGCAAGACTGGCATGATAAAATACCTTACAGAACAGGAGGTTTGAATATGGACACAAATTATATCATCGAAACAAAAAATCTGACAAAGCAGTACGGCTCGCAAAAAAGCGTGGCTGACTTAAATATTCATGTAAAACGAGGAAGAATTTACGGGCTGCTTGGAAGAAACGGAGCCGGAAAGACAACTACTATGAAAATGCTGCTTGGGTTGACAAAGCCCACCTCTGGCGAAGTCAAAATATGGGGAAAGTCATTGCAGGGAAACGAAAAAAAGCTGCTCCCGCGTATCGGCAGTTTGATTGAGTCCCCCGGCTTTTATCCGAATTTGACCGCAACGGAAAATCTGCGTATTTTTGCTACCCTACGAGGAGTACCGAATAGCCATGCAATCAAGGACGCTCTGGATTTAGTCGGACTTCCTTACAAGGATAAAAAGCTGTTTTCACAATACTCTCTTGGTATGAAGCAGCGGTTGGCGATTGCCCTTGCAGTCATGCATGACCCGGAACTTTTAATTTTAGACGAGCCTATCAATGGACTTGACCCTATTGGTATCGCAGAAGTACGTTCCTTTATTCGTGAGCTTTGTGACGCACGAGGGAAAACAATTTTAATTTCCAGTCATATCCTTTCAGAAATTTCTCTATTGGCTGATGATATTGGAATTATCGACCACGGAGCATTACTGGAAGAAGAAAGCCTTGCGGAACTGGAAGCAAAAAGCAGTAAGCATATCCGCTTTACTGTTTCCGATACCGCACAGGCGGCAAGACTTTTGGAACGTACTTTCCATGAAAACAATTTCTCTATACAGGACGACCATAATTTACGCTTACGTAATCTTGATTTACCTGTCGGGAAAATTGTAACCGCTTTTGTAGAAAATGGATTGGAGGTATCAGAAGCCCATACCTGTGAAGAAAGCCTTGAAGATTACTTCAAGCGGGTAACAGGGGGTGAGGGAATTGCTTAAACTGGTAAAATGTGAATTTTGGAAGTTAAAACGGAAAAAATTTATTCCTTTGGTTATCCTATCAGCCTTTTTATTTCCTATTCCTCTGACTTACCTAATGACAACTCCGTCTATGATGGAACGATATACAGATAAGGCAGACGCATTTGACGGACTTTTTAATATGGTACTTGGGTATGGCATACAATTTCTGCTTCCCTGTATCATTGGTGTCATTGCAGCTATGCTATTTTTTATGGAACGTGACAATGATACATTCAAAAATTTACGGACTATTCCCGTAACCAGTACACAAATGGTGCTTGCTAAAGTGCTTGTTTTATTTTTGTTTGGAGTTATCTTTTGTGTAGCGTCTACGATTGCGACAATTCTTTGTGGTCTTGGAACCTTAGAGGTTTACGGAATTGGCTATAAATTATTTTTAGCGGTTGAAACAGGAATTTATATTACAGCGGGAGCACTCCCCCTTATTGTTCTTGTTGTTTTTTTCAGCAAGACCTATGTATTTTCCATTCTGTTATGTGTTTTTTATAGCGTATTGAATATGAGCGCAACAGCATTGTTTGACGCACTTCCTCGGACTATATTATGGCTCTTACCTACGCCATTGACTACATTTTGGAGTGCCGGGGATATGGCAGCACACGGAATACAAATGGACTTGGAACAAATGAACGGACTTATTCCCTCAACATTTCAAGTTATATTGATACTTGGAATTATGGCGATTGTTTCATTTTTCTTGATTGACAGATTATACAAACAAAGGGGGGAATAAATATGGTTCGTATCGTAAAAACAGAATTTTACAAACTAAAAAGGTATCATATTCTTTGGGCTGGAGTTGCGCTTATGCTTCTCTCTGTTTTGCTGACGTTATTTACATCTATGGCAAATGATGGTTCTGTATGGGACTTTTCCTATCTTATAG
>WHHJ01000092.1 GCA_014872655.1 Clostridia bacterium | reverse complement strand
ATATCAATTGCTGCATACTTGTATCACGCGGGACGATATAATGAGCCAAATCGAAACCGTCATTTTTCGCAGCTGTGATTTAAAACGAAAAATTGTGGAACGGGACGAACGTGATACCGGGGATCGCATGTTGTTAAATTTCGGGCACACGATCGGGCATTGTATCGAGCAGTATTATGGCTATGAAAAATATAGTCACGGACAGGCCGTGGTTATCGGCATGTCCCTGATGGCACAGATCGGCGAGCGTATGGGTATTTCGGCTCGAGGAACGGCCCAAAAAGTGGATGCGCTTTTGACCGCACACGGTTTAGAAATTCGTCCGGAGTGGCCGCTGAAAACGTATCTGGGCGCATTGAAGCATGACAAAAAGAATATCGGCAACAAGTTGCACCTTGTCGTTTTAGATCAGATTTGTAAGGCGAGAGTGATCTTAGCCGACGAACATTTTTATCGGATTGCGGAGGAACTGTAAGATGGATCTTCAGATTTTTCCTCAGTCTTTGTCCGGAACTGTGACGCCACCGACGTCTAAAAGTTATGCTCATCGAGCCATTTTATGTGCTGCGCTGGCTGGTATGGATTCGCAGTCCGGATCACGCCCCGAAAGTGTTTTGGAGTATGTTCCGGATTCTCAGGATATTCGGGCAACGCTGCAAGCGGTGCAAGCGTTAGGGGCGCATACGGAAAAACAATCGGACGGACCCTGGCGTATCGGTGCCATTACAAACCCGAAACAGGCGGCGCAAATCGATTGTGCAGAATCTGGATCGACGCTGCGCTTTTTGCTTCCGATCGCGTTGGCGTTTGGCGGGACCTTCCATTTTATCGGTGGCGGGAATTTAGGAAATCGACCACTCGATACATTTTCTCAAATTTTTTCTCAGAACGGTATTCAGGTTCAAAATCGTTCTTCCGGGGGCAACTTGGATTTGTACGTTCAGGGACAGTTGAAAAGCGGCTGTTATACTTTAGACGGGCATGTTAGTTCTCAGTTCATTACCGGGATGTTGTATGCACTTTCTGTTTGTGACGGGCCGTCGACTTTGTCGGTGGGCTCCGAAATGGTTTCTACGGGATATGTGGATATCACTTTGGATGTGTTGCGTGCATTTGGTGCAGAAGTCGTTCAAACATCTGCAGGAGTTTATCAAATTCATGGCGGGCGCCCGTTTCGGGCTATGCGGTATCGTGTAGAGGGAGATTGGTCTCAGGCTGCATTTTTTGAGGTGGCAAACCGGTTAGGAAGCTGTATCCGAATCGAGGGAATGGCTGCACAGAGTTTGCAGCCGGACCGTGCGATCGTTCCTTATTTGGACCGTCTGTTTTCTGCGCCGGCGGAGGAAACGTTGGTCTTTGATGCACAAAACTGTCCGGACATGATCCCTGTTTTTTCTGTTGCTTGCGCCTTGCGTCCGGGTAAAACCGTCATTGACCATGCCCAGCGGTTAAGAATTAAAGAGTGCGACCGGTTGCACGCCACCGCAGAGGAGCTTCTTCGTTTAGGAGCACGGGTTCAGGAGAAATCGGATCAGCTTTTGTTTGACGGCGTGGAAGAATTTGCGGGTGGTTGTGATGTTTTTTGTTATAATGATCATCGGATGGCAATGAGTTTAGCTATTGCGGCAACGCGCTGCCGACAGCCTATTGTGCTGCGCGGGTGTGAGTGCGTTCAAAAATCCTATCCGCATTTTTTTGAAGATTATAAGAGTTTAGGCGGGAAGATACAATGAGTTTTTCTTTTGGAACCAAATGGAAAGTCACCATTTTCGGACAGTCTCATTCGGAGGCGATTGGCGTTGTAATTGATGGCATTCCGTCCGGGTTTGCCTTGGACAAACAGCAAATTTGTTTTGAGATGAGCCGTCGCGCACCCGGACAAAGCAGTCTGGCAACAGCGCGAAAAGAAGCGGACATGCCGGAAATTTTGTGCGGAGAAGTTGATTCGGTCGCAACCGGTACGGCTTTGTGCGCGATCATCCGCAATACCAATACGCGGTCGCAGGATTATGAACAATTAAAAAGTAAAATGCGGCCGGGACATGCCGATTATACGGGCTATGTAAAATACGGCGGATTTCATGACGTTCGCGGCGGCGGCCATTTTTCGGGTCGTCTGACGGCTCCGCTTGTTTTTGCCGGAGCTATTGCCAAACAGGTTTTAGCGGCTCGGGGTATTCAGATTTTTGGTCATATCCAGACTTTGTCTGATGTACATGACAAACCCTTTGATCCGGTTTGTCCTGATTTGGAGCAGATGCAGTCGTTGTGTCAAAAGGATTTGCCGGTTTTAGATCCTGCTGTGGAGGAACCCATGCGTCAGCGCGTTTTTGATGCCCGCAAGCAGGGAGATTCTGTCGGCGGCGTGGTAGAAGTTCTGGCAACCGGTGTCCCCGCAGGGCTTGGAGACCCGTTTTTTGATTCGGTGGAGTCCGTGTTGTCGCATTTGATTTTTTCTGTTCCGGCTGTAAAGGGAGTAGAATTTGGCAGTGGATTCGACGTTGCGCAGATGTGTGGCAGCCAATGCAATGATAGTTTTTATTATGAAGGGGATACGGTAAAAACAAGGACCAATCACAACGGCGGTATATTAGGCGGAATTACAAACGGGATGCCGGTTGTGTTTCGTGCGGCCGTAAAGCCCACACCGTCCGTAGCCAAACCGCAGCAGACAATTGACATTTCTAAAAAAGAAGATTGTACGCTTTCTGTCGGCGGACGGCATGATCCGTGTATTGTCCCTCGTGCCGTTCCGGTTTTGGAGGCCGTTATGGCGCTGGGACTTTGCGAATTTTTATAAGGGGGAAAGATCGGTGTCAAAACAACAGTTTGGCCTTATCGGAGAAAAAATTTCATATAGCATTTCTCCCCAGATTCACCGTTTGATCTTTGAGGCGATGCAAATACCGGCTGAGTATACGTTAATGCCGGTTTCACGGGATCAGTTGTCTCAGATGAAGTCTCGTCTTGCTTCACTGCGTGGTGTGAATGTGACCATTCCGTATAAGCGGGTGCTGATGGAACTGTGTGATGAACTTTCTGAAGAGGCGCGTAAAATCGGGGCAGTTAATACGATTTTAAATGAGAATGGCAAGTTAACCGGCTTTAATACTGATTATTTCGGGTTTGCTAAAATGGTGGAACAGGTCGGATTTGGACCGAATTGTCCGCCTAGGAAATGTACGATATTGGGCAGCGGTGGAGCGAGTCTTGCCGTGATCCGGTATTTTCAGGATATCGGAACGCCGGAAATTCGAGTTATCAGCCGTACTCCTGAGCAAGTTGATATCCCTGGTATCCAGGCGTTGTCATACGATTCTCTGTTGCAGTTAGATGGAGAAATCTTGATCAATGCAACGCCGGTAGGAACGTCTCCGAACGTATCGGACTGTCCGGTTTCTGAATCGGTTATTGAACGATATGAAGCCGCTTTAGACTTGATTTATAACCCTAATCCTACCGCGTTTTTAAAAACGGCGCAACAGGCGGGACTTCGTACTTGTTCCGGGCTGATTATGTTGGTTGGACAAGCGGTTAAGAGCGAAGAAATCTGGCACAACATCTGTGTCCCGGATTCGGTCAGTGAACAAATATACCGGCAAATGCAGCAATTATTGGAGGAAAAATGAATCGTCAAAATATCGTTTTAATTGGCATGCCGGGTTGTGGAAAATCGACGGTGGGCCGTCATGTTTCCTCTCAGACAGGATTACAGTTTGTAGACTTGGATCGGTATATTGAAGATCGTTCCGGCCAGACAATTCCTCAGTTGTTTGAACAGGGAGAGTCTGTCTTTCGTGCTCAGGAAACGACAGCTTGTCAAGATTTTTCCGAGCCGTGCGGCTGCGTGATCGCAACCGGTGGCGGCGTGGTGTTAAAAGAAGAAAATATGCGGTTGCTGAAATCCGGCGGGAGAATTATTTTTTTAGATCGGGATTTGGATCATATCTTATCCGATATCGAATGTTCGACCCGGCCGCTGTTAAAGAAAGGCAAGCAGGCTGTTGAGGATTTATATCGGGAGCGGATCACGCTTTATCGAAAGTATGCGGATCTTATCATCCCGAATAATGCAACGCTTTCGGATTGTATAGAAAAAGTGATACAGGAGGTCGAAAACAGCAATGAAAATTATGGTCATTAACGGAGTAAATTTGAATATGCTCGGCGTGCGTGAAAAGCAGGTATACGGAACGCGCAATTTTGAAGATATCTGTGCGGATATCATGGCCTACGGTAAACAGCGCGGCGTGGAATTGACACTGTTGCAATCTAATATTGAGGGCGAGCTGGTGGAGTTTATTCAAAAAGCTTATTTTGAAGGGTATGACGGGATCGTGATTAATCCCGGGGCTTATACGCATTACAGTTATGCGTTGGCAGATGCATTGCGCGGTGTAGATATTCCGGCAGTCGAAGTTCATCTTTCCAATATTCACAAGCGGGAATCTTTTCGCCATCAATCCGTAACGGCTCCAGCCTGTGTCGGACAAATTTGTGGATTTGGGGAGTATGGTTATCGGATGGCCGTTGATTATTTATTGTCGGTTTTTTCTGCACAGGAAGAGGCTCGGTCTTAATTTTTTATTTTACTGGTGACGGGCTTTTGACGGATAATCTTTGTAAAATGTGTGATATAACTTAGTGGAAGCATGCGTTTTGGTAAGCGTTCTTTGCTGTGCTTTTATTCTATACGGTTAAAAATATTTAAATCATAGTGTTAAACATTAGTTAAAATGATACCGATTTATAATGTGGATAACAAACAAAGG
>WHHJ01000091.1 GCA_014872655.1 Clostridia bacterium | reverse complement strand
ATGCAGTTTCTGGGGGGATATGCCCATCTCACAGCCCAGTCCGAATTCTCCGCCATCTGTAAAGCGTGTGGAACAATTCCAATAAACCGCTGCACTGTCGACCCAAGATAGGAACTGTTCGGCAGCCTGTTCATCTTCCGTTACAATCGCCTCGCTGTGCCCGGTAGAATGAGCATTGATATGTGCCACCGCTTCCGATAAATCATCTACAACCTTTACGGCCAGAATATAATCCAAAAACTCCGTATCAAAATCGTCCGGTCCGGCAGGCGCTCCGCCCATCAACTCCACACTGCGCGGATCGCACCGAAAGGCAACCGGCGTCTTGCCCGCGACTATCCGGTCCTCCCGCAGCAGCCGAGCCAACCGAGGTAAAAAGGCCGAGGCAATGTCGGCATGAACGACCAAAACTTCTTCCGCGTTGCAAACAGACGGCCGGCTGGTTTTTGCATTTTCTACAATACGCAGCGCTTTTTCCAAATCTGCCGACCGGTCTACATAAACATGACAAATACCCGTTCCGGTTTGAATGCACGGAACTAAGGCATTCTCTACGCAAGCTCGAATCAAACCGGCTCCGCCGCGCGGAATCAACAAATCCACAAACCCCACCGCCCGCATCAATTCGGTAGCACTTGCGCGCGAAGTATCTTGAATGAGGCTGACAGCCGTTTGAGGAATATCCGTCTGCCGCAATCCGGCCCGCAAGGCATCGGTGATTGCATTGGCGCTGCGAAACGCTTCTTTTCCTCCGCGCAAGACACAAACGTTGCCGCTCCGAATTGCCAGCGCCGCCGCGTCGGAAGTGACATTGGGCCGGCTTTCATAAATAATCGCAACAACTCCCATCGGAACGGAAACTTTTTGGAGGACCAATCCATTGGGACGATGTACCGTTTTCAATACACGACCAACAGGATCCGGCAAATCCGCAACGGCGCGAACGCCGTCTGCCATCTGCTCGATCCGTTCCGGCGTCAACAATAGCCGGTCGATCATGACATCACTGACTTGGCCTTTTGCTGCCTGTACATCCAAACGATTCTGCTCCAATATACAGTCTGCCGAAGCCGATAAACTGTCTGCCATAGCCCGCAATGCGTCTGCTTTCTGCCTGTCTGTTACTTTCATCATTGCAGATTTGGCCTGTTTGGCCTGCTGCAAAATCTGCGCGGTATCTTTTACCTGCACAACAATCACCTCTTTGCACAAAATCGGGTTCCGACGGATTTCCCCTCTACTGCATCATACAAGATGTCCGGGTCTTCGCCGTTCGCAATAATCATATCAATTCCGGCCGCCACCGCAATCTGTGCGGCATGTAATTTGGTGGCCATACCTCCGGTTCCGAGGTCGGAACCACGCCCACCGGCCGCCGAAAGAATCTGCGGAGTAAACTCCGTAACAACCGGGATCAACTGCGCATTTTTATCCCGATGCGGGTCTGCAGTATACAGCCCCTTGATATCCGAGAGCAATATCAACAAATCGGCATGAATACTTTCGGCGGTAATCGCCGCTAAAGTATCGTTGTCGCCGATCCGGATTTCGTCAATGATAACGGAATCGTTTTCGTTAATAATCGGGATGACGCCCAACTCCAACAGGCGGAACGCTGTGTTTTGAAAATTCTGACGCCGCTCTTTGTCCTCAACATCTTGTCCGGTCAACAAAATCTGCGCCACAACATGGCGATAATCTCCGAATAATTTATCATAAGTATACATCAATTCGCACTGTCCGACTGCCGCAGCCGCCTGTTTGGTGGGAATATCTTCCGGTCGAGAGGCTAATAATAACTTCCCGGCGCCGACTCCAATCGCACCGGACGAGACAATAACCATCTCATGCCCGGCATTTTTTAAATCACTGATCACTTTGCACAATTTTTCAATCCGACGCAAATTCAACCGCCCGGTGGAATGCGCCAAGGTCGATGTGCCTAACTTTACTACGATTCGCATGTTACTTCCCTTTCTGTTGTTTGATCAAAAAAGCGCTTTTACTGCAAGTAAGACTAATATAATTCCGCCTAACAGCTGCGCTTTACTGCCTAACCGGCATCCGAACTTGCGCCCGGCAAAAACGGCAATCATACTCAACACGGCCGTCGTAAGCCCGATCAGTCCCACGGAACAAAGCGCATCCCAGATATCGAGCCCACCTGCCACAAAACTGATTCCGACCGCAAACGCATCAATGCTGGTTGCAATCGCCTGCACCAGCAACAACCGATAAGCCAGCTGCTTTTGCTGTACCTCACAAACGTCTTCTTTTGTCACGATCTCACGGATCGCATCATACAGCATTTTTCCACCCAAAATCAGAAAAACGGCAAAAATAATATACTTGGAAACTCGGCTGATGATATCGGCAAACAGCCCCGCCGCCAAATACCCTAACAACGGCATAATGGCCTGAAATACGCCGAAGAATAACGGCATCGCGGCCTTTTTGGCAAAAGAAAGCTTTCCGTATGCCAAACCGTTCGAAATACTAACCGCAGACGCGTCCATGCTCAGGCTGACGCCTAACAATAATGTGTCAAAAAAATTCATACCGAATCCCCAATCCTAAAAATTGAATACTCCAATTCTATATAAGGCCAGTTTTGATCGGCATTAGCTCCGTTTTTTCCCTTTCTTTTCGCGATCCCAACGCAAAAAACGGATATACTCCAAAATCTTTTTCTTTTCTTCGTCTGTCATCGACCGCGTCTCACGATGAACTGCATATAAAAAATCATCAAAAATACGCACTTCATCTTCTGTACCCAATAACCGCGCAGGCGAAATCTGTAATACCGAAGCCAGCCGCTCAACAAGGTATGACGGAATCCGGGACACATCTCCGGATTCATACCGATACATCGTAGCCCTTGATACGCCGATCTGCTCGGCAACCTCGTCGGCCGATAAACCAAGTTCTAATCGTCGACGTTTCATTAAAGGATTCTTTTCTTCCGGAATTTGCTCCATTTTCCACCCTCCCCATGAAGCATTCTTATAGAACAGTATATCATTTTTTTCTCAAAAATGCAACGGAAAACCATTTTTATTCTCAAAAATTTAGTTTTTTTTCATATCTGCGTTTTTTTTGCCAATACTGTTATTACAGAAAGGAGTTTTTTTATGGATTTTAAATCTTCACAAACCATGTGCAATCTGGCGCGCGCCTTTGCGGGAGAGAGTCAGGCCCGCACGCGGTACGCCATTTACGCCAAAACGGCAGAAAAAGAAAATTATCCCAATCTTGCCCAAGTATTTACCTATACGGCAAGCCAGGAATTGGCTCATGCAGAAGTTTTTTTAAACAATTTAATCGGTCATGGAGGCGCAGCCCCATCCATAGATATTCACGCAGGATATCCGTTTGAACTGGGCAATACGCTGGACAATCTGCGCTTTGCAATGAACGGAGAAAATGATGAAAGCACAACGGTCTATCCGTCTTTTGCCCAAACAGCCCGCGAAGAAGGATTTGAAGATATTGCCCGCTTGTTTGATTTGATTGCCAAAATAGAGGCCCGCCATGCGGCAAGATATGAAGGGCTATTCGGGCGACTCAATCAAAATAGTCTGTATTCTTCCTCTTTCCCCACAGCCTGGGTATGCCGAACCTGTGGAAATGTGATCACCGCTGAAAAGCCGTGGGTTGTTTGTCCTGTATGCGGAAACGGACAAGGATACATTGAAATGCTTCAGGGTACGCCGGAATAAGAGGCTGAATAGAATTTACACGGGGCAACCCCAATCAACGATTTTTCCAAACTGTGCCGATGCGGTTTTATCGCATCGGCATTTTTTTATAGGAAACAGATCCAGATCCCATTAATACTTTTAAAATCAATCCATAACAAAGGCAGGATGCTGCAATGGCGATCACGGTACAAACCGAACCGGAACAAGAGAACACCCGGCCAAATAATAAAAAGAAACTGCAGCAGCAAACTCCGGCTGCGGCGGCAGGAACGACGAAAAACCGAAAAACACCGATTCGGACTCCGGCTTTTCGAATCAACCGCTGAAGACTCAACGCAGCATTGATGGTATTGCCGGCATAAATCGTAATAATAAATCCGACAAACCCGGTGTGCGGCAAAATGAAGTAAACCAAAATGACGCGAATAGCCGCTTCATACAGATTATATCGCATCACGGCAACCTGTTCATCCATTCCCTTTAAAATGCCGTCTACCACGCCGTCCAAATACATCATCGGCGCAAGCGGTGCAAGCAGCAGCAACATCTTTCCCTGCTCGGACGAATGAAAGAGCAGTTGACCTAATCCCTCATGAAAAACACCAAAAACAACGCCGACCAACACCGAGAACAACAGGGTTCCGCGCAGTACGGTGGCCCCGGTTCTACGGATTCCGTCCATATCCGCTTTAGCGAAGGACTCTGTGATCTCGGGAACCAAAACCCGGGTAAACGCCTGCAAAAAAGCCGCAGGGAAAAAAATGACCGGAATAATCAATCCTTTTAAGGACCCGAATAAGGAAAGAGCCCCCTCCACACTGTACCCTGCTTTTTGAAGCCCAATTGGAATCAGTAAGTTTTCCAAGGTGGTCAGTCCGGACCGCAGATAAGAACTGGTAGCAACCGGAACACCAATACGAAGGATCTTTTTTACCACATGATCAGCCTTTTGCGCGCCCGGCTTCAGCCTGCGCCAATCGGCTAAATACATCAGGTGCGAAATGACACAGGCCAATGCTTCTCCGGCAATCAGCCCTGCGGTCAACTCGGTACAGCCAATCAAGGCATCTTGAGGAGGAAAAAGTGAAAAAATCATAAAAACTATTGCTATTTTTATAAAATCTTCTATAATATAAGAGGACGCGGCTTTGACGGCTCTTCGCTCGGCGATGAAAAAACCGTTTAGACAAGATCCGATGGACATAAACGGCAAACCGACAGCCAAAATTTTAAAACAATCCGAAGTTCGTACATTTTGAATCAGGATACCGGCAAACAGAT
>WHHJ01000090.1 GCA_014872655.1 Clostridia bacterium | reverse complement strand
ATAATAGTGCGGGGCGGCAGCACTCCTTGCTGTCGCCCCTTGATTGCCTATCTGCAAAGGCGGGCGGGGCTGTCAACGGCGGCGCATATGCGCCGTTCATCTTGACTGTTGACTGGCTCGGCTGGCTTTGCCATTTGAGTGTAATTGCTTATTCTTTTTTTATTTGCAGACTTTTGAGGTAGAACGCCTGCTCCTCCCTTTTCTCTGGCTCACTCTCAAAAGGGTTATGCTGTCTAATTCATTCGTTGTCTTACTATTTCATACATCATTATAGATGCAGCACAACTGACATTGAAAGAACTGGCATAGGAATCTTCAGCCATAGGAATCGTACATAAAACATCACAATATTCCTTAAATGCCTTATTTAATCCCATGGTTTCATTTCCCATCATTAACATAACCGGGGTTTTCAAGTCCTCATGATAGATAGGCTTTTCGTGGTGGGCTGTTGTGCCTATGATCTTAAAGCCAGGGTATTTTATTCTAAGGCTTTCAACGAATTTATATAAATCCTCATTGTGAATGATTCGAATCACCGGAAGATTGAAAAAAGAACCCATCGCCGAAACAATTACATCAGGCTCATACAAATCAACCGCATGTCCAGTAATTATCAACATATCTACTCCCAACGCATCACATGAACGTATCATCGTACCTAAATTTCCTTTATTAGAGGGCCTGTCAAATAACACAATAAATGGATTGGAAGATAACGCAACATTTTCTAACCTGTCTTCCCTCATTTCAATAATAGCCAATAATTCAGAAGTTTCTTCTTTTCCACTTAATTCCTTTAGCAACTGTGCCGTAAGAGTATAATTGACTTCTGTTTTTACTGTTTCTATCATATGTTTTGCCCAGCCTGACAGATTATTCTTGTCATAAATAAAAGAAATAATCTTCCAGTTATTTTTAACCGCTTCATTTAAACTTCTTACGCCTTCAACAATAAATTGATTATATTTATATCTTTTATTTCGATTATGCTTCAATACTTCAAATCTCTGGTAATCATTATTTTTATTTAATATAGAAACAACTTTCATTTCAATACCTGCCTCATCATACTTTGGTTTTCGAATTTTTCACCCATTGTAAGCCCATTTTTGAAAAAATAAGGGAAAATGATTTCCCGGTTTTTCTGTGGCAGGGATAACAGGACGGCGGCAAGTTTTCCATTGGTGAGGATAACTGCCTGACCGCATATCGTTATAGGGTGTTCTTCATGGGGTGCTTCAAAATATTCGTCTGTTGTGCCTAAAGGGTAAAACTTTTCTTCTGTGAGGTATTCAAGGGATATTTCTTTTTGCCGCCGTCTGCTCCTGTCACGCCATGCGTTGATAGCCGCATAGTGTATGACGGTCTTGCAAAGCCATTGAACGTGTACATGATGTGTTCTTTGTATGCTTCTGTGCAAGGCATAGATGATTCCCCCTTTCTCCCACATAGGGCGTTGTATGGTTGACGGGTTTCATTTATAATATCAGAGGGCGGCAGCACCCCTTGCTGTCGCCCCTTGATTGCCTACCAGCAAAGGCGGGCGGGGCTGTCAACAGCGGCGCATATGCGCCGTTTATCTTGACTGCCCGCTGGCTCGGCTGGCTTTCCTATTTGAGTGTAATTGCTTATTCTTTTTTTGTTACTGGAATCCAAATTTCACTGTATGCGTAGTTGGGCTTTTTGTCGTCCATTTTTGTAAAAGAGAAAGAAAACGGCTCTGCCAGTTCATAATCTGCCGTCATAAACCATTCGGAGTAGATTCTTGCCATTGTATCCTGCAAAGTAAACGGGAAGATTCCTTCATTTGGAAAAACTGCCCACGTATGAGCTTTAACAGGAAATGTGTCCAGATTACTGCTAATGTCATTTTTAGTTGTTAAAACTCCAATTAAATGCGTTAATTCACCAGCTTCTTCAAGAAAGTTCGTATCTGATTCATAGGAAACATTTACAGTTTCATATGGCTCAATGTTTTGCAACCGGTGCATTTCTTCTTTCTGTTCCTGTGTTATGCTTTGTGCCAGTTCCAAAATAGCGTTGTTTACTCCCTCATATTGTAACGGCACTCGTTTACTTACACCTGCAAACGTAAAAGCAGGTTTTTCAACAATTTTATATTCCATTAAAGTTCCTCCCTTCATAGTTACAACAAATTGTAACTTTTGGCATGATTTACATTGTTTCAACTTTGCGACTTGTGACGGTAAGATACCGCTCCATTTTTTAAAGGCACGTGTAAATCCGTCTACGGATTGATACCCATATTGATAAGCGACATCTGTTACCTGCGCCCCCTGCAACAATTCTTTGTTAGCTTCTGAAAGTCGTCTGTTTTTTACATACTCATTCAGCGTCATATTGGTAAGCGCAAAAAATATTTTTCTAAAATGATAATCTGAAACATTTATATGCTCAGAAATCTTCTCAAGTAAAAACTCGTCCTCCAGGTGCGCTTCAATATAGTCCATCGCGTCATTCAATTTCTTTAACACATTGCCCCTCCTTCCGAATAAGAATATCACAATTTAGAAAGATATGCTCGACATTAGCATACAAAATTAGTCGGGTTATAAATAAAGGCCGTTTGCTCAATATAAGTTTACACAAAACCGACTTGAAAACAAAACTAACATAGACTCTCCTTATATTCAAAGATTTTTATCCGTGATAACGCACAAAATATTACGTTATTTTCTGAAACATATGCCGAACCTTATCTAAACGGCTGTTAGGACGGCGTGGCTGCAATACAGGCTCCCCGGAAATTTCTTGGTACCCTTTTAATTCGGTAAGGCAGACGCTTCTCCCATTTGTATAAAAATTTAAATCATTCCTATATTCGCCGATGCAGCGGGCGGGGATTTCTCCCGTAAAAATAACTTCATCATTTTTAAGCAAGGTTGATTCAATCACTGCACAATACTTCGGTGCGTCATTATAAGCCCGTGAAATATATTCCTGCGGTGCAAAAAGGGTAAAGGAAAGGTATGGTTCCAATAATTGTGTTCCTGCTCTTTTCAATGCCTGTTCTAACACGATAGGAGCAAGGGAACGAAAATCTGCGGGGGTACTAACTGGACTGTAATAAACTCCATAGTCAAAACAAATTTCACAATCTGTCACTTCCCAACCGTATAAGCCTTGCTCCATTCCATAACGCACCCCTTCCATAACGGCATTTTGAAAACTTTGGTTTAAATAGCCGAGAGATACTTTGCTTTTAAACCGGGTTCCACTTCCGGCAGGAAGTGGCGTTACAGTTAAGCCAATGGATGCCCAAAACGGATTCGGCGGCACTTCAATATGAATCGTGTAACTGGCTGTTTTTAATGGCCTTTCCAGATAAATGACCGTAGGTTCTTTCACATTTATGTTCACATGGTATCGCTCTACTAACAGAGAGCATACAACCTCTAACTGGACTTTTCCTAAAAAAGAAATGATGATTTCATGCGTTATCGTATCCACATAGTAATGCAACAGCGGATCTGTATCTGCAATTTCCGTCAGGGCATTCAGCAGGAGGTCTCTTTGTTCCTGATTTTGCGGCTCCACCGTCGTCCGAAGCAAAGGAATCGGATTTTTTTCCCATGCCTTGCGCGGCAAAAGTTCTACATTTCCGAGAGTATCATTCAGCTTCAGAGTGTCATTGGTCAAAATAACAATTTCTCCGCAACAGGCTGTGTCCGCCGGTATAATCTCTCCGTTTGACGGAATCCTCATTTCTGTGATTTTTAGTTTTTGATTTTGGGGCAGGAGAATCGTATCCCGTAAATGAAGTGTCCCGCTGTATAACCGCAAATAAACGAGCCGCTTTTTCTGGTCTGTGTACTCGATTTTAAAAACGCTTCCGCATAGCTCGGATTGATCGTTGTCCGCACCAGAAGTAAATGTTTCTGCAATCACTTCAATCAGCTTTTCAGTTCCGATATTGTTCTTTGCACTCCCATGATAAATAGGAAACAGGGAACCGTTTTGCATTCTTCTGCATTTCTCCCTCTGTAAATCTTGTATTTTCAAAGGTTCCCCCGCAATATATTTTTCCAAAAGTTCATCATTTCCAGCAATAATAGAATCCCATTTTTCTATATCCTCAATGTCTGTCAGAGACACTTCCGGAGTGAGCGAAACATCTTGCATAACCATGACATCATCAGAAAGTTTTTCTCTGATATTTTGATAAACGCTCTGTAAGTCAATGCCCTCCTGGTCTATCTTATTTACAAAAATAATCGTTGGGATTTTCATTTTCTGGAGCGCATGGAACAGTACCCGTGTTTGTGCCTGCACGCCGTCCTTTGCGGAAACTACTAAAATTGCTCCGTCAAGAACAGCAAGTGAGCGATATACTTCCGCCAAAAAGTCCATATGGCCGGGGGTATCGACAATATTGATCTTATAATTCTTCCAGCCGAAAGAAGTGACGGCCGTTTGAATGGTAATCCCACGCTGGCGTTCCAACAGCATGGTGTCTGTCCGCGTTGTTCCCTTATCTACACTCCCTAATTCCGGAACGGCTCCGCTGGTATAGAGCAGGCTTTCTGTCAAAGTCGTTTTTCCTGCGTCTACATGAGCAAGAATGCCGATATTGATTATTTTCATGTGTTTGTCCTCCATTCAGCCCCCAAAGGGCATAAAAATCCCCAGCAGCAAAATACTTTTACCGCTGGGGATATAGCGAATAGACATACACATACATACAACGCACTGCAAGCAGCGGTCGCTCTTTTGATATGTCAAATATATAAGGCAAAAGTATTCTTAAAAAGGGTACAAAAAACTAAGCCCCTTGCAAGGGACGGTTACAATTCTTTGTTCCCACTATTTGATTATAGTTAATTAAGAATACCTTGCCGCATATTTTTAACTCCTTACTTGGAATAGAAATATTATAGCATATCGGCATTGAAAAAGAAAGTCCTGAAACAAAATTTACGGAATAGTAGGCTGCTGTCTATCAATCTCTTGTGTGTTTCTTTATGACACATGAGCATTCGCGCCGGGGTTATCGTTGCCGTACCCCTCCATGAGGTTAATGCCGCCCCAAA
>WHHJ01000009.1 GCA_014872655.1 Clostridia bacterium | reverse complement strand
TATCGGAATCTTTTTTATTAATGATAAGGTATCTTTTTAAAAAAGGATTAACACACCTGAACCAAAGGCATTGACATAAATCATCAAAAGGAGTATGATTAAAAATTAGTGAAAGATATTTTCATCTCCAGGAGGCTTATCATGAAAAAGAAAAAAATGGTTATCTTTCTTATTAACTGCGGTGATCACCATCTCGCTGCTGCCGATCAGTACATGGGCAGCCAGAAGTGATTGCTATGAAGTGACCTATGTTCCGGGCCGTAAAATCCAAATTCCTCTTGATGAATTTGGTGAGGATTGGCACGGAGCCGGCTTTTCCATCTTCCAAATTGACGGACAGGATAAAAAAACCAGTTGTTCTTTGGATTTTGAAACCAAGACACTGGAACTGGTTCTGCCATGGGATGTAGATCTGACCACAGGAACCTATGCAACAACAATCACCTTTGCCAATTCTCAAAGCGGCAAACAGGTTGTCAACCATCAGGTAAAACTCATCGTTGAAGAAGATGTGACGGGCTCGCACACCCTCAACCAAGTGGTTGAAATTGACTGGGGATCGGATATCGTACTGCATTTTCAAAACGGAACCGGCGGCAGCCGAATCACCGAAATATCAAAAATCGCCTTCCGTTGTATGATAGGAGGAGAAGACTATATCATACCAGGCTTTAGTCCATCGCAAAGCAGTTTTACCTATGACCTGGGAAAAGGCGAGATTTATATCCCCAAAGAATACTTCCAATCTCGGGTTTTAGATTATGGATGGAATCTTTTGCCTTACGTATACATCGGCACCATAGACACCTTTACCCTGACCAGCGGCGAAAAAGTTTCGTTTGCTTCTGTAGCGGATTACCCGGACTACGGAACGATTCCTGAAGCTCCGATTCCGAACGAAGAATTTGTAAACGAAAACTATGATTTCTGGTATTTGATGTTTACGGATGATTTCTTTGCGGGGCCAACGCTCGGCGATGTGACCGGAGACGGAAGCGTAACGCTCAGCGACACTCTGCTGGCCGCTCAATTCGCGGCAAGAATACAAATCCCGTTTGAATGGCAATATCAAAAAGCAGACCTGAATCATTCGGGGATGATTGAATTTGCGGACGTTATCGCAATTGCAAAGAAAGCGATTCAACAAGGTTAAAAAGAACAGAATGAAAGACGGCTGATTTTCTCAGCCGTCTTTCATTCTATTCCCCTAACAAAAAAATAACTACTATTAAAAATGTGACACAGTAAATATATACCTAAAGCTTTTAATGCAATACTCATAGCCTAATCAAATTTTTTCATATAATAAACGTGTATATACATATTTTTCAAGCGAAATAAAGCAAAAAAATCACTTATGTCTAAAACAATACAATTAAGCAGGTTCGTTCAATCCCAATTTATTTCGAATATACGGGCCGACATCTTTAGCAGCCATTTGAAGAGAAAAAGAAAATTCTTGTTCTATCATGTTCTCTGCTGTTTTTAAAAACTGCAAATCTGTTGAAGAAAAACCTTTGCCATCTTCTTTCCATTTCATATAAAGACAACCAATCAATAAAAGCAGTTCACGTTCATCACGCTTAAACAAAATATCCTGAATGATAGCGGTTCTTCGTTTTCGATCTTTTTCCCAAGAAAGTTTTTGATCTTTGATACTTAAAATGATATTATCTATTTCTTGCGCAGATAAAATCGGACGAATACATTGAGTCAACCGAGGATTGTCAACCGGAACAAAAATATCGGCGCTGTGAGGCAAAATAGGTTTTAAAATGTAATAACGATGTCCCGGACAAGCTGGATCAAATTGAATAAAACGAATTTCTTCAATTTTACAGACACCCTGCGTCCGATAATTTACATAATCATTTTTACAAAACATATAGATTCTCCTTTGAGTTTTCCACCAAGACGCCCCAACGCCATTCACCTTTATTTTTATTATATCACAAAACAAATTCTTTTTCAAAAGCACTTTTCCCCAAAAAAAGAAGACCGTATTTTGTGCAGTTTTCCGATTCTATAAAAAACAGCAAGCGGCAGGATCAACCTGCCGCTTGTTATCTCATACTTTTATCAAATTAAAATAATCTATCCGATTATGCACCAAACTCCATGCTGCATATCTCCGTTCCGTCGCTGGAAAGATATCGAACAACCACCACCGGATTGTCGACATCGACTGCCTGTTTCAGCGTTTCGGCTATAGATTCAAAGGTAGAAGACTGCGCCTGCAAAGCAGACTCCAAAGCATCCCCCATCACATCAGGAACTTCGGAGGGATATGTATAAGTATAAATTAACTTGTTTCCATCTCCCGTTATGGTCATATTAAGCCCTTGTTCCTCCATCGTCTGTTGCAAAGAAGCAACCTGTGCCTGCATCTCAGCCGACCGAACATACTCCTGCATCGTTGCATATTTTCCAGACCCGCCTTTGCACGCCGCCAACGAAAAAACAAGAGTCAAACAACAAACTGCCGCCAAAGTGATTGCCAAAACCTTTTTCATAAAAAAGCCCTCCTGTTGTTAAGATATTTTTAGCATATCATATTTAAACTCAATTGTCAATATAATATATGCAATACACAATTTTATCTCTCCCGGTACGATAGAATAGCTGCCATAAGAATAGCTGCCATAAAGAAGTCAAGTTTTTTGGTTGATTGAATATTCGAAAGATACATATGAACATCAATGTTGCGTGCATCAAAAGGCAACAAAAAAGAGCAAATAAATAATTTTCTTCTAAAAAACACATTTCTCATACAAAAACGTCAAAAAATAGCGGAAAAACGTTGACAGTCGGCAAAATAAATTGTATAATAAAAGAAAGATGTTAAATCCATGTTAAATCTCGGTCTGTTTTTCTAAGAAGAGTGTGGAACGTTGACTTTTAGCTCGTGATGTCAAATAGACCAGGCAGAAGCATGAAATATAAAGCACTTGCATGAAAGGAACGAAAAAACTTTCTTAAAAATTGAAAATGCTGTATTTGAAATAGATTTTACATATTAAAAACACGACGATTTTTACTTATTTATGAAGAAAGCAGCACACAGCACGGCACACAAAACGCCGGGGCTGTGTTTTTGATTTTTGACAATATAATATATTGTTTGCATGCAGAAATTCCAACATAGAATCCGTATTTTGTATTTTTTTATTGTTTGCGGCCTGTCCGTTCTTGCTAAAAAGAAACCAATACGAACAAGTTTCTGCCATGGATAAAACAAATACGTTGAGCTCATTCTTGTTGGACTCAAGATTTTCTTGCTTTAAAATATTGTATAAAAAACATATTTCAAAAGGCTGTCGGCAAACAGTTCGGCGGCCAGAAAGGAATATCCCATGTATCCAGTTGATAACGCCGTAATATTAGCGGCCGGAACCTCCAGCAGGTTTGCACCGTTGTCTTACGAAAAGCCTAAAGGGCTGATCACCGTACGGGGTGAAGTTTTGATCGAACGGCAAATCCGACAATTAAAAGAAGCCGGTATCCAAGAGATTCTGATTGTGGTAGGGTACCAAAAAGAAAAGTTTGAATATCTCGAAAAAAAATTCGGCGTTTCGCTGATTGAAAACAAAGAATACTTAACACGCAATAATCATGCAAGTATCTACGTGGTTCGGGACAAGCTGAAAAACACGTATATCTGCTCTTCGGATAATTATTTTACACAAAACGTTTTTGAAAAAGAAGTGGACGAGGCGTACTATGCCGCCGTCTACGCGCCAGGTCCCACCGAAGAATGGTGTATGCAGGAAGATCAGCACGGCTATATTTCCGACGTGCAAATCGGCGGACAGAACGCCTGGTATATGCTGGGGCATGTATTTTGGTCTGAGCCGTTCAGCAAAAAATTTGTGGAGATTTTAGAGGAAGTCTATGACAGACCTCAAACGGCAAACCTGCTTTGGGAAAGCATCTTTATGCAGCATTTGCAGCAACTGAAATTAAAAATCAGGAAGTATCAACCGGGCATTATTTTTGAATTTGACAGCTTGGACGAGCTGCGTCAGTTTGACAGCAGCTATAAAACCGACTCGCAATCGTTGATTTTAAAAGAAGTTTCCCGACAGCTGCACTGCACGGAAGAAGATATCACCCATGTGCAGGCTTTTAAAGATACCAACCTCGCCGCAGCGGGCTTTACTTTTGAAGTAGATCATATTCCATACCAATATCATTATACAGAAAAAAAATGCAGGAGGGCGTAATATGGCTAGGCCGATCGTAAAAGAAGACGTACAAAAAATACAAAAACTTGTTGCTGATGTGTTGGGGCTTGACGGTCCGCTGGACATCGAACGCATGGGCGGGCTGACCAATCATACATATAAAGTCCGTGTAGAAACCGGAAAACTGTACGCAATCCGGATACCGGGCGACGGAACCGAGGAACTAATTGTGCGCAAGGACGAAAAGATCAGCACACAATTAGCCTGTGATTTAGGCATTGATGCCAAAACGTTATACTTTGGCGATGACGGGTCAAAAGTGGCCGAATATATTTGCAATGCGGTGACCATGTCGGCGCAAACATTAAAGCAACCCGAACAAATCAAGCAAGTGGCCCAGGTGTTTCAAAAATTGCACGGATGCGGTGTGAATACCGGCGTTGCGTTTGAAGTGTTTGATATGGCTGCCGGATACGAAAAAATCATTGAACAAAATAACGTCTTTCTTTTTGACGACTATGCGCAGACAAAACAACAGGTGATGCAGATTAAGCAAGAAATTGACCGGTTGTGTAATCCGGCCAAAGTGCCTTGTCACAACGACCCGCTGTGCGAAAACTGGATTTTGGGCGACGGTAAAATGTATCTGATCGACTGGGAATATGCCGGAATGAACGATCCGCTGTGGGATCTGTCCGATGTTTCGATTGAGGCCGGTTATAGTCGTGAACAGGAACAGGAACTTCTTCAAAGTTATTTGAACACGCCCGTGCTGGACAATACGGAGTGGAAACACTTTTTAGCCAATAAAATCTATGTAGATTATCTGTGGACATTGTGGGCCAAGACCCGAGTTCCGTACGACGGAAAACCCATGGAAGACTGGGCAGAAGAACGGTATGCCCGACTGAAAGAAAATTTAACAACCTATCAATCGATTCAATAAGGGAGGCATACTTATGTTTTTTGGCATTATGGCCGGTGTTACGTGGGCCATCGAAACCGTTATTTTGGGCATCGCGATGTCCATGACCCCGTTTATCTCAACAGAACAAGCTATTTTTCTGGCTCCGTTTGTAAGCACGTTTTTACACGACGCCTGCTCGGCGATTTGGGCGATGATTTATAACGGCGTACGCGGCAATCTCAAAAACGTCTGGAAAGCTTTTAAAACCCGAAGCGGGAAATTTGTGTTGTTAGCGGCTGTGATCGGCGGACCGGTGGGCATGACGGGATATGTGTTGTCGATCAACTCGATGGGGGCCTCTATCGGAGCGGTTGCCAGCGCTATCTTTCCGGCAGTCGGGGCGATTTTGGCGTATATTTTTTTAAAAGAAAAAATGCAGTGGTATCGGTGGATCTTTTTGATCATCACCCTATTGGGCGTGTATGGATTAAGTTATTCGCCGGACCTCGATATCAAAAACTTCTGGGTAGGCCTTTTGGGGACCTTTATGTGCGCTTTCGGCTGGGGAATCGAGGCGGTCATTCTGGCAAAATCCATGCAGGATCCGGAAGTAAAGGACGAATATGCCCTTCAGTTACGGCAAACAACTTCCGCACTGGTTTACGGCATTATTATTCTGCCGCTGTTAAAAGGATGGGGCTTTACGATCGACCTGTTTACATCTTCAACCGGTTGGTTGCTGCCATTGATCGCCGTAGCTGCTTTGTTTGCCACCATCTCCTATCTTTGCTATTATCGAGCGATTACACAAATCGGCGCGTCCAAATCAATGGCGCTTAACGTGACCTACGCGGCATGGGCTATTTTGTTTACAGTCCTGATTCTGCGCGACTTCAGCGTTTTGACGCCGATTACGATTATTTGTTCGATTATCGTCCTCGTATTTGGTGTTCTTGCAGCCGCGGACTTTAAAGACTTGGTCTTTATTAAAAAGAAAACGGATCAATAATCCATAAACAGATTCAGACCAAAACATCTGAATTGATAAAAGGCAAAGAAGAGGTCTTTGCAAAAGCCCATGGAAAACCACAGTGTTTGTTATAGGCTAAAAAACGGCCGGGGAATATCGTGCTGTTGCGACGTTGTCGGAATCGGTATTCCCTTCTGTCTGTCCGAAACCGAGTGTGGGATGATATTGAACTCAACAAGGTTTGGAGGCCAAAACACGCCTCAAACAAGAAAAATCTTAATCAAACAAAAAAATGAATCATAAAAAAGTCTGTGATGAAAAAGAATTGTTTGACAGACATCAAAAACAGATTGGATCAAGGAGTATACAACGATGCGATTTTATATAGATCCGGGCACGGGAAGTATGTTATTTACCATTCTGATCGGTGTTCTCGGAGCAGGTATCTATGCGTTAAGAAATGTATGGGTCAAATTCCGCTTTGTTTTAAGCGGCGGTTCTCACGAAAAGATGAACGCCAATAAGGTGCCGTTTGTTATTTTTACAGACAGTAAAAGATACTGGAATATTTTTGCGCCGATCTGCGAAGAGTTTGAAAAGCGCAAGCAAAAACTGGTTTATATGACGGCTTCGCCGGATGACCCGGCACTGCAGCGTGAGTTTAAATATGTAAAATGCGAATTTATCGGAGAGGGCAACAAGGCGTTTGCCAAGTTAAATTTGCTCAATGCCGATATCGTCTTATCCAGTACACCGGGGCTTGACGTGTACCAATGGAAACGCTCCAAAAACGTGGCATACTACGCGCATGTGCTGCATGCAGCCAACGACCCGACTGCGTACAGAATGTTCGGGCTGGATTATTTTGACGCAGTGCTGCTTTCTGGTGAATATCAGGTACAGCAGCAGCGGCAGCTTGAAAAATTGCGGGATCTTCCGGCTAAAGAATTGCCGATTGTTGGACTGACCTATATGGATCAATTATATCAACGACTGCAATCTTCCCCGCCGGTACCGAATCACCCGACCACGATTTTACTGGCTCCGTCCTGGGGAATCAACAGTATTTTTAACCGTTACGGCGGAAAAATCATTGACGCGCTGCTGCAAACCGGATATCACATCATTGTGCGTCCGCACCCGCAGTCTTATACGTCCGAACAAAAAATGCTGCAGGAACTGATGGATCAGTACCCCGAAAGCGACCAACTGGAATGGAACCGCGACAACGACAATTTTGAAGTTCTGAAGCGCGCAGATCTTTTAATCTCTGACTTTTCGGGGGTTATTTTTGACTTTGCGCTGGTGTTTGACAAGCCGGTTCTTTATGCAGACACCGCCTACGACAAGGCTCCGTATGATGCATGCTGGCTGGAGGAAGAAATGTGGACATTTTCAACGCTGCCGAAGATCGGCCAGCAATTAAAAGAAGAACATTTGCCCCAGCTCAAACAACTGATTGATCAGTGTATGCACGATGAGCAATATCAGGCTCAAAGAGACGCGGCCCGTGCAGAAACCTGGGCGCATATCGGACAAGCGACGACACGCACGGTAGACTATCTGATGGAAAAATATAAACAGCTGCAGCCGGCTGCGGATGAAGAGCATAAAGCCGGATGAAACATCAAAGCAAAACACGATTTCAAACGGCCAAGGGCTGGGGGAAAATCCTTCTTCCGGCATTGCTGTTTATGGTCGGCCAAATTTTATTACAACAAGTTTTATCGATTCTTTTTTCCACCCTATGGTCAGAATACACCTCGGCTTTCCCGGGAGTGCCCGGCGCGGCTAGTTCCTGTTTACTGACTCCGGTGATTCTGTTTGGGTATTTCAAAACAAAAACCGCAAAAAAGAAAAGCTCTTTTACCGTTACCCGGCAGAAAGTAGTTTTCTGGATACTGTGGATGATTTTTGTTTTTTGCATTGCGCTGGCAAGCGCTTTTGTACAAACACAAACGACACACACTGGGCCGGACGGACACATGGATTCTGTGATCGAACTCCTTGCTGTTGTGATTGCCGGGCCGATCAATGAGGAACTGATTTATCGTGGATTTGTTTTAGAACAAAGCCGAAAAGTGCTAAGCCCGCTGGGAGCGGTTATGCTTTGTGCGCTCCTGTTTGGCGCGGCACACCGAGGCGGGATCCAAATCGGCACGGCGATCGTTGTGGGCATGCTGTTATGCCTGATTGTCCTGCGCGCCAATTCGCTGTTTGCAGCCGTTTTGGCCCATATGGGGCTGAATGCGCTGTCGTTTTGGGACGGTCTGTATCGACTGCCCGCTGCGATTTATATCATAGGTATTTTAGGCGTAATCCTGCTGGGAAGCGTTTTCGTTTTTCAAATACGCCAACATCATCAAGGGATTTATTCTGAAGGAGAATGACATGTCTGTATTTACTGCCTTGTACAATTTGCTGGTAGGGCCTCTGGAACTGTTTTTTGAAGTGATCTTTTCTTTTGCAAACCGGATATCCCAGAACCCCGGCATCTCGATTGTTTTTTTGAGTTTGGTTATGAACTTTTTACTGCTGCCTCTTTATAAACAGGCAGACGCAATCCAGGACCAGGAGCGTGAAACCGAAAACAAACTCAAACACTGGGTTACACATATTAAAAAGACATTTAAAGGCGACGAACGGTTTATGATGCTGCAGACCTATTATCGCCAGAATCATTATAAGCAGACCGATGTACTGAAAGGTTCTATCTCTCTTTTATTGGAGATTCCTTTCTTTATTGCCGCCTATAACTTTTTATCCGATTTACAATTATTAAACGGATGTTCTTTCGGTCCGATTCAAAATCTGGGAACTCCGGACGGCATGTTGGTGATTGCCGGCGTCTCTATTAATGTTTTGCCCATTTTGATGACGGTAGTGAATCTGATATCCAGCGTGATCTATACCAAAGGCTTGCCTCTGAGAAGCAAAATCCAACTGTACGGCATGGCAGCTCTGTTTTTAATCTTACTGTATCAGTCTCCAGCCGGACTGGTTCTATATTGGACGCTGAACAATGTATTTTCACTGGTGAAAAACTTATTTGTAAAAATGAAAATACCCAAGGTAGCTCTGTACGGTTCTTCTTCGGTGCTGGGCGCCGTGTTGTTCTTTGCTGTACTCTTTGTACGTCCGGCTTCCTCCCTGCGCAAACAGGTGCTGCTGCTTGGCGTATTACTACTTTTACAATTGCCGCTAATTCTTTATTTTATCGGAAAAAAAGTTCAGATCAAAAAGCCTCAAACGATCTCAAAAAAAGAAAAAACCATTTTTTATCTGGGAACCGTATTGATGGCGCTGTTGGTGGGCGTGCTGATTCCGTCGGCAGTGATCCATGCTTCTCCGGAAGAATTCATCAACACGGTCACCTACTCCAGTCCCCTGTTATACGTGCTTAATACCGCTTTATTGGCAGTAGGCACTTTTGTAATTTGGTTTAGTATTTTTTACAAGTTGGCACGTCCGCTCGGGAAGAGATGGATGGGGTTTGCCATTTGGGCCTTATCCGGAACAGCGATCATCAACTATATGTTTTTTGGAAAAAATTACGGAACGCTGTCTGCAAATCTCCAATTTACAACAGCCCCGGTATTTTCTGTAAAACAGCAGATGATCAACTTACTGGTTATGCTGATAGCTATTGCTGTTTTATATCTGATCTGGAAAAAGAAACAAGACCTGATCAAAATTGTTTATTTTGCCGTGTGTATTGCAGTGGTTGGCATGTCTGTTTTTAACATCATCCAGATTCATACGGTAACATCTGAAAAGATTGAACAATTGAAAGCAACGGATGCGAATGCTGTTCAGATTCCGCTCAACAAAAATGGGAAAAATGTCATTGTAATCATGCTGGACCGAGCAATTAGCGGATATGTGCCGTACATATTTAATGAAAAGCCTGAACTTCAACAACAATTTTCCGGATTCACCTATTACCCGAACACCATTTCATACGGGCCTGTTACCAATATCGCAGCTCCGTCCCTCTATGGCGGATATGAATACACGCCCACAGAAATGAATAAGCGCGATCAGGAATCATTGGAAAGCAAACATAACGAGGCGCTGAAAGTGATGCCGGTGCTGTTCCGGAATCATGGATTCGAAACAACCGTATGCGATCCCTCTTATGCCGGATATAGTTGGATTCCGGACCTTTCTATCTATGATGAGTATCCGGAGATCAATAAATATATCACCATCGGCAGACATCCGGACGATCCGCAACAGGCTGCGGCCACAACAGATGAAAGCAGATATCACAACTTTTTCTGTTACAGTATTTTTAAAATTGTTCCGATGGCGGTTCAACCCAGTATTTACAACGGCGGAACCTATAATGCATCCAACACCCCGACGGAACAGATTTTCCGAAATGCATCTAAAGCAGACGGCTTAAAAAGCGGATTTATGGATTCTTATTCGGTATTAAAAAAATTATCGGATTTTTCAAATATTACGGATTCCACACAAAATACGTTTATCATGCTCAGCAATGACACCGCACATGAACCGATGCTGCTTCAGGAACCGGAATATGAACCGGCACTCCATGTTGATAACACAGCTTATGATGCCGAGCATACCGACAGATTTGTCTTAAACGGGAAACGGCTGCACATGGACAACCAAGAACAAATTGTTCATTACCATGCCAATATGGCAAGCCTCATCCAACTGGGCAAATGGTTTGATTATATGCGCGAGAACGATGTCTATGACAATACCCGAATCATTATTGTTTCGGATCATGGAAGAGGACTGAATCAGTTTGACAACATGCAGTTTGGCCCAAATGCATGTGAAAATGTGATGTTCTTTAACTCACTGCTGCTGGTAAAGGATTTTAACAGCACCGAGTTTAAAACGGACAATCAGTTTATGACCGTAGCAGATGTTCCAACGATTGCAACAAACGGACTGGTTGAAAATCCGAAAAATCCGTTTACTGAAAAACCACTCAACAACGAAGCGAAATATAATCAACCACATCGTATTTTTTTCTCTGACGTCTACGACGTCAACATCAATAACGGAAATACCTTTTTACCCGGCACATGGATTACCGTTCATGACAATATTTTTGACATGAACAATTGGAAAACTGAAAAAGAGGCTCCGGCATCATAATTTTTTAAAAAAAACTGGCAGAACAAACGGGATCTCTATGTCTCCAAAACCAATAGCACAATGCATTTTTCCATTGGTAAATGTGATCATAACACATCGAAAAGGATCATCTTGTTGAATGAGCTGAGTCCCTATAAAACTTCTATCAATAAAAATTCTGTGGTGCTTAACAAACAACCTAAACATCTATTACATCAAAATAGAAAAGCTAAAATTTAAATTTATTTAAATCAAAAGGAGCATCTATATGCACCAAAAACGAGTAGTTTACTTTGACCTGTTAAATATATGCGCAGCTTTAGCGGTTGTCTTTTTACACTGCAATGGAAACGTTCATGTCTTTTCCGATTCTTTGGCATGGAAACAAGCTTTAATCATTGAAGCGTGTATGTATTGGGCCGTCCCGATCTTTTTCATGCTTTCAGGCGCAAATTTAATGGGATATCGAGAAAAATATTCCACATCCGTCTTTTTTAAGAAAAGGATATTACGTACGGCGATTCCTTTTTTGGCATGGTCGTTAATATGTGCCATTGAAAAAGGGATCTCTCCGATGAAAATTGGTTTCCGTACTTTTATTAACCAAATTTTCACCTGTCAGATTGAATCCATTTATTGGTTTTTTATTCCCTTATTTTCCATTTACCTCGCTTTACCGGTTCTTTCTTTATTAAAGGAACATCGTAAAATATTATGGTATATGGCAGGCGGCGCATTATTGTTACATTCTGTCCTGCCCAGTTTATTTTCGTACATCGGCTTGGATTGGAACGGACATCTTTCGATGCTGACCGTCGGCGGATATTTGATCTTTCCGATTTTAGGCTACCTGTTTGCAACAACAGATTTTACTCGGTGGCAACGGATAGGGATTTATTTATTAGGCTTTTTTGGTGCAGGGCTGCGCTTTGGAATGACACTATATCTATCCCTAAAAAATAATACGCTGAATAGAATGTTTTTTGATTATCTTGGATATTATTCCGTTTTCTTAGCCTGCGCTGTTTTTGTATTTTTCAAATATTGTCCGCTGGTTCATAAAATTGCGGCCTCCGAAAAAGCTTGCAAAGTATTAAAAACCTTGTCCGGCTGCAGTTTTGGAGTATATTTGATGCATATGATCATTTTCCGCTTTTTCGAACGATTCCTCACACCTTTTACTTGGCAATGGAGACTGCTTATGCCGTTTGCAATCTACGCTATCGCATTGGGAGTGACTTATCTGCTGAAAAAAATCCCGGGAGTTCGTGTTATTATTGCATAACTCAAATGTTGAGGCTACAGAAAGGAAGAACTGCATGTTCCTCCTTTCTTTGACACCGAATCTCAGCACATAAAAACAGGGGACGTTATCTCCAATAAACGTCCCCTGTTTTTTCATTGATTATTTTTATAGGATACTTTGTGTTCTGAAAAACCTTTGAAAAAAGTCAAAATCAGATGATGAAACCGATTCTGAAAAAAGAAAACCCCGGTAAACCGACTTGCTAATTTTGGAAAATTATGGTATAATATACGCAGAAAGTCTTGCTTTGCAAGCCTTAGGGCATTCGCCCGGTGCGCATTTCATGCGCCTGCGCTATTGACGGCTTCGCAAAAATGCCCTTGCAAGCAAGCATTTTTGTTTCATGATATCTTATTTTTGTTGTTAATCTTCGGAGTTCAGGAGTTCAATCTGCTTTCCGTTGATGCGGACTAACCCTGCATTTTTCATATTGCGTAATTCGCGCATCATTGCAGACCGGTCGGTACAAATATAATCGGCCAGATCCGCAAAGGTGTCAAAGGGCAAATCAAAGAGGCGGCTACCCTCCCGGGAAGCAATAATACCAAAACAACATAATAATTTTTCCCGTATGGACCGATGACTGAGCACCTCTACGCGTTCACTGAGCACCAGTACTTTTTGAGCCATCAACTCAAAAAGATTTCGAATGAGCGTACAATGATGCTCACAAGCATTGGCACATGTGGTGGTTATATTCTTATAGTTAATAAACAGAACCGTACAATCCTGCGCACAAATAACGCATAAACTGTCTGACGCGGTGCGGCCGAAGGCAATATCCTGACCAAAGACGTCCCCCGCTTGCAGACTTTCGAGAATGGTTCGATTTCCGTTGATATCAACCCGCTCTAAGTTGGCTTTTCCGCTTTGCAGAATACCTACACGGTTGGTTCCTCGGCTATAGTCTGCGATAACATCCTCGACCTGATAACTTTTGTATTGGGCGCCAAAACAGGACAACATCTTTCCCCGCTCGGCGTCGCTGATTCCATCAAACAAGCCCTTTTCCATTTTTTACCCCTTCTTGTTGCGTATGCAACAGTTTTTTGTATAACTCTATGGTATCATATTTTAAAGAAATTGTAAAGAGGCTTTTCTATTTTTATCCGTATACGATTCGAAAAAACGGAAAAAATATACATTAGGCAAAATCCTATCAAATATTTTTGGGAGGTGAAAAGAATGAAATATGTATGCTCTGTATGCGGCTATGTCTACGACGAACAGGTCGGCGATCCCGATAACGGCATTGCTCCCGGCACAAAATGGGAAGATGTAGACGACAGCTTTGTTTGCCCGATCTGCGGCGTAGGCAAAGATCAGTTTGAAGCAGAATAATGTTTAAAAGGAGAGATTGGCATGGGCGCTTTTGAGCTCAAAAAGGGGCTTTACTGGTGCGGCGCATCAGACCCCGACTTAAGAATTTTTGACATCATCATGACAACGGAGTTCGGCACAACATATAACTCGTATTTGTATACGGGCGGAGAAGATGTGTGCCTGTTTGAAACGGTTAAAGATAAATTTTTTGACGAATTTGTCCAAACGCTGTCTTCGCTGACAGATATCCGGAAAATCCGGTACCTTGTTGTGAACCACACGGAACCAGACCATGCAGGAAGCGCCGCCAAACTCCTTGCCCTTAACCCGAACATCACCATTGTCGGCACAACAGCCGCCATTGGTTTTTTAAAGCAAATTATCAACGCGGATTTCCAATCGATCACGGTCAAAGACGGCGATACCTTAGACTTGGGCGGCAAAACACTGCAATTTTTATTTGTGCCCAATTTACACTGGCCGGATTCGATGTATACGTATCTAAAGAACGAAAAGGCCCTTGTTACGTGTGATTCTTTTGGCGCGCATTATTGTATCGATCCCGCTCTTCGCTCTGCGGTAACGGACGAAGAAGGATACTGGCGTGCCGCAAAATATTATTTCGATAATATTTTGGGACCGTTTAAGCAACCGTTTATGAAAAATGCAATTAAACGCGTCAGAGAATTAGCGCCACAGATGATCCTGACCGGACACGGCCCGGTTTTGGACTGCAAAATTCCGGAATTACTGGACCAATACGATGTCTGGTGCGCGGTAGACCGGTTTGAAAAGAAAACCGTTGTAATGCCTTACGTGAGCGCCTACGGCTATACTGCCATGCTGGCACAGCAGATCGCACAGGCCGTTCGAGACGCCGGGATTGACGTGCTGATGTATGACATGGTACAATCTGACTTTGACCAAGTCATGGCGCAGATTGCGAAAGCGGACGGGCTTCTGTTGGGGACTCCAACCATTTTAGGCGATGCGTTAAAACCCATCTGGGATATTTTGACCGCAATGTTTCCGCCCATTCACGGCGGAAAAGTGGCAGCCGCTTTTGGCAGCTACGGCTGGAGCGGCGAAGGCGTGCCCAACGTCACCGAACGGCTCAAGCAGTTAAAACTGAAAGTGCTGGATGGCTTCCGCGTGCGGTTTAAACCAAGCGACCAGGAACTGCAAGCTGCTTATGAATTCGGAAAAACATTTGCGCAGGCGGTTGCCGGAAAATAACAGAAAAGTACTGAAAATTTGCCATAAAATTTTAGCACCAAAGGATATACAAACAAATAAATTCCATATAAATTGTCCCGCCCGGAAATTCGGGCGGGTCTTTTTTACATTTTGGTCTCATCATAATGGGCGCGCTGACCACCGATAAACTTGGGGCGCGTACGCGCACAGACAACATGCGCTTGGCCGATCTGCCGGATCTCTGTCCGCAATGGGACGGCGACATCCTTTAGATGCATGCCGATGAGCGTATCGCCGATATCGATCCCTGCCTCCGCTCGGATATGTTCCACCGCCGCAGGACGCTCAAACCGAGTATACGCCGTGGTGGCAAACGATCCGCCGGCCTTGGGCATCGGCACCACATTGACCTCCTCCAAGCCCCGCTGCTGCTGCACCCTCTTTTCCACAATCAACGCACGGTTCAAGTGCTCGCAGCACTGTGCAGCAAGATCGATACCGTGGCTTGAAAATACTTCATAAAGGCCGTCAAACACTGCGGCTGCAGCATCTACATCCGACCCTTTTCCAATCATTTTTCCCTCAATTTCACTGGAGGAACATCCGACGACAACCAAATCGCCCTGAGATAACTTAGCCTTGTCGATCATTTCGTTGGCAAGGTCCTTAGCTTGCTGATAAAATTCCTTATACATAAAAAACACCTGCCTGTTTATTTACACCAAAGTCTTCGAATAACACCGGCATACACGGCTGCCAGTCGCATCAAAACATCCGTCCGAACATATTCATCGTCCCCATGCAGTCCGCCGCATTCTTCGCCTTGTTCACTGTACACCGGACCAAAAGCCACGCATCGACCGGCGAAAGCTTTCGAGTACGTTAAACCGGTAGAGCCTAGAAAGGCCGCGGGCTGACCGGTTTCTGCCCTATACGCAGCGGCAAGGCCACGCAAAAAGGAACTGTCGGGCGAAACATGGGTATATTCCTTTACCTTTTCGTATTCAACGCGAAAACCATACGTCTGCGCAAGCTGCGCCAATCGATCTTGAATGCGCTCTGTTTGTCCGGACACCGGGATCCGCATATCCAAAGTAAAATATCCATTTGCAAAATCGCAAATCCCTACATTTTGCGTCATCGGGCCCAAAACGGGGCCCGAACAGGACAGTCCTAATTTTTCGGCATAAAAATCGCCGGCAAAAAATTGGCTTAGAACCGTTAAAAACGGCTGTTCCGAACCATGCTGCGCAAAAACGTCCGCCAAACCGGCGGCTAATGTTGTGATAGCATTCTTCCCTTCCTGCGGCGTGGAAGCATGAGCCGAGATTCCCGTTGCCTCGATCTGAATCTGCGTGCCGCAAAGAGTACAATCAAAACGATCCCGCAAAAGCGCATAGACCTGCGAAGCAAATTTGCCGCACTCCACCACGGCCTGCGCACGGTCGGGAACCGCGTTGGACGCCATCCCGCCGCTAAACTGCACCAACTGCAAAGGACCGACTGCCTGCGGCCGGTCAAAACAAATGCGCGCAGAGATCATGCCGGCCTCCGTGTTGACAATCGGAAAAACACTGTCCGGCGTTAACGCCTCATCCGGCAACCCATATCGGGCGGCGTATTCTTCCATGTCTGCCATGGACGTCTCCTCACAGCCGCCGATCAACAACTTTAGGGTCACATGAGGCTGGATTCCGTGTTCTTTGAGCGCACGCAGCGCGTACAGTACCGCCATTGCGGCCCCTTTATTGTCCAATACGCCGCGGCCGTAAATCCGGCCGTCACGCACGGTCAGGTCATACGGCGGATACGTCCAGCCCGAAGAACAGGCCACCACATCGGCATGACAGGCAATGTATACCGTTTTCCTGTCATCAGACGGCAATGATTCATCCCAGCTAATCTGCGTCACTTTTCCCAAATTGGTCGCCGAAAAACCGTATCCACACGCCAAGCTAGCCATATAATCCAATGCTTGCTTGACCTCGACCCCGCAAGGAGCCTGAGGATCCTCGCAGGGTCGGCTGACACTTTTAATCCGTAACAGCGGCGCAAGATCCTGCAAAAACGAATCCTGCTGCTGTAAAAAATAATCTTCAAACATATTAACCCTTCAGGGCGCCTTTGAATTTGAGATAATCCTGATATTTGCGATCCCATTCTGCCGCATTTTCGGGCATGTAAACTTTTAAGTCATCTGACAACTTACGGCCCTGGGCCATATCGGCCACAGCACCCTGCGCAATCAACTGCACCACAATATTGCCGATTGCCGTTGCTTCGGTCGGCCCAGCTGTCACCTTTTTGCCCGTTACGTTCGCCGTAAACCGACACAAATTGACATCTTTGGTTCCGCCGCCGATCAGATGAACGACTTCCATCGGATCTCCTAAAATCTGCTCTAACTGTTCGATATAATACCGATAGGTCATCGCCAAACTCTCCAAAATACAAAGAGCCATCTGCCCTTTTGTTGCCGGCAAAGCCTGACCGGTCGCTTTTAAGAACGCATTGATTTTTGCCGGCATATTACCCGGTTTGGAAAACGGCTCGTAATCCGGATCAATATAAACATTGGCGCTCTTTTCGGTCAACAGCATTTTGTCAATATCCTTAAACGAAATATTGTCGCCTTCCCGAATCCATTGCCGGCGCGTTTCCTGCAAAATCCAAAGGCCGGAGATATTCTTCAAAAACCGAATCGTGCCTTCGTATCCGCCTTCGTTGGTGAAGTTACGGGCAAAAGAATCCTCGTTGATCAACGGTTTTTCGATTTCTGCGCCCAACAAGGACCAGGTACCGCAGGAAATATAACAACTTTTTTCGCCCTTTTCAATCGGAGCGGCGACGACCGCAGATGCCGTATCATGCGAGCCGCAGGCAATGATATCAACTTGTCCGATGCCCAGTTCCTCCGCAATGTCCGCAGACAATTTTCCGATCACATTGCCGGGCTGGCTGACCGGCAGGAACAAACTTTTGCGGAAACCTAACCGTTCGATCAGGTCATAGTCCCAATCCCGTTTTTCGGCATTGAGCAATTGGCTGGTGGAAGCGATGGTATATTCTACATTCTTCTTCCCGGTGAGCATATATGCAAACAAGTCCGGAATAAACAATAACGTCTCAGCCTGCTCCAAAACCTGCGGGCGATTCTTTAAAATCGAATACAGGTGATAAAGCGTATTGATCTCAACAAACTGAATCCCGGTTTTTTCGTAGATTTCTTTCTGCGGTACAACCCGGAAAACTTCCTCCATCATGCCCTGCGAACGGACATCCCGATAATGAACCGGATTTTCCAACAAATTGCCATCCTTATCCAACAGGCCGAAATCGACGCCCCAGGTGTCAATACCGATGGATGAAATATCCGCATTGCCGCTGTTGACGCACTTTAAAATACCCTGCTTAATCTCAAAAAACAAACGCAATATATCCCAATAAAAAGTCCCGTTTACCATAACCGGATCGTTGGAAAAACGGTGGATTTCCTCCATCTTCAGCGTTCCGTCTTCATAGGTGGAAAGAATCGCACGGCCGCTGGACGCTCCAAAGTCAAATGCAAGAACCTTTTTTTTCATAAATAACGCCTCCTGTGGTGCAAAATTTTTACAGTAAAAGTATATCACAGTTGCCGTTCTTTGTCAACACAAAACCACAGCTCATCCGCCGCAAAGACATTAAAAAAGGACGGCGTTTTCGCCGTCCTTTAAATTTACTAATTGTTTGTTTTAGGAATAAACGGAACGATCCGTGACGCAATGTCCGAGGCGGTCATCGTTTGCAGCCAAACCTTTCCGGGCCCCTGCAATGTGGTTAAAAATAACCCCTCGCCGCCAAACAAAATATTTTTAAAACCTTTTACCATTTCTACCGAATACGAAACCGTACTTTCAAAAACAGCGACGTTTCCGGTATCCACCTTCATCACCTGTCCCGGCGCCAGATCATATTCTGCCACACTACCGTCTAGTTCGGCAAAAACAAGTCCCTGTCCAGAAAACTTCTGCAAAATAAAACCTTCGCCGCCAAACAGCCCGCCGCTGAAACGCTTGGTAAAACAAGCCGATAACTCGACAGACGGCGTAGCACACAAAAACGCCTGCTTCTGCGCGATATACTCTTTGCCCGGCCCAACTTCAAAAACCCGAATCGAACCCGGCAACGAAGAACCTAATGTAATCTGCTGATCGTCCGACATCGCCGTATAGGTTGCCATAAACAACGATTCGCCCGAAAACATCCGGCCCAGTCCCTTCATCAAACCACCCTGCATGTTGGTTTTCATGTCAATACCCGCACTCATCCAACTCATTCCACCAGATTGTGTATAAATACTCTCTCCCCGGTCTAAAGAAATGGTTACTGCCGGTAAATTTTCGCCAAAAATCTGATACTTCATACTCAATACCCCTTCCTTTTTCTCTAATACGCTGATTGCTTAACGAAGCTCTGCGATAACCTGCCCTTCTGAATCCAATGTCAGATACAGTTTTGCGCCTTCTCGAAACGCCACATTCTGCATTTGATAAAAATCGCCTTCGACCGTCTGGACTTTGACATCCCATAAGCTGCTCTTTTCCGACCAATATTCAATCTCGGCACTCTCTTCATAATCCAGTGTTACCCGCAACAAATTGGAACTCCAATCCGTCGTCCCCGCCGGAGCCAGATAAAACCCGACCCACGCCTGATCCACAGCGTTGACCACTTCGGCAGCCCGCGCTGTAGTTGAATGACATCCCGAAAGCGTCAAAAATAGGATTCCCACAAGTAAACATCGCCCTACTTTTTTCATATGCAGTGTCGCCTCCCATCAGAACCTCTCGTTTGCGATCAATGATTTCTTTTATCATATCATAAAACAGAGAAAAAATCAATATCATCGTACATTTCAATTTGTGATGCACACTAAAAATTTTTAAATGTGATTTTTTTATGAACTTTTGTGGGTTGCTTTATCATTTTTTGGAAAAACTATTGCATAATAAAGAGAAAAATGATATGATATATATAAATAGGTAAGATTATTGATCAAGGCACTGATATGACTACAGTTTGCACAACTTTGATATTATTCTTTTAGGCCTTTTTTGATCATTCAAACAGAGAAACATATGTTTTATGTTGTGCTTTTGTATTTGACAAAAAGTTGTCAACTGTATTTGACAGAAAATCGTCAACGATTTATATACCCGTAGAAGGGAGTTATACTATGTTAAAAGCGGATAGCGGAAAAACCTCAAAAGGGCTGAAAATAGCCATTATCATTCTTGCCGTATTGTTGGTGCTGGGCATTGCGGGATTATGTGCGGTGCGCTTTTTGCCTCGGACACAGGCAGAAAAAACAACAACCACCATTCCCAATAATGTAATCGGAACGCAGCAGGAAGAGGGCACGTCAAACATGGCTTTTGTAAGCGGACAAGGCCTTGCACTGGCCGGGAATACAGATTCCACCGAAACACAGTCTGTAACTCCCGCCGAAGAGCCACAAGCGATTAAAATGGAATTTTTTGCAGGCCACACATCGGATAACGAACCTTTTGAAGCGGTAAATATGCTTCCGGGAGATACACAAACCCAATATTTCTGCATCAACGTTTATAATAAAAAGCAGGTAACGCTGTTCTTTAACACGGTTATTACGGAGCAAACCAAAAATCTGGCCGATGTTTTGACGTTAACGGTTACCGACGCAGATACGGGTGAAATTATTGCATCCGGCCCCTTTGCACAAATTGCCGGACAAGATTTTTCGCAGCAGATTCCAGTGTCGGACTCCGGCGTAACCACCAAATATTATAAAATCGAGGCCTCTTTGGACACCTCGGTAGGCAACGAGTATCAAGCGGCCAGTCTGCATGCTGATTTCAACTGGGGAATCAATGACCTTGATGACGGGCTTGTAACCCCGCCGGACACGGCAGATACTGCTATTCTGGCTGTCACCATTCTGGCGGCTGTTGCTTTGGCCGTACTGATAATCACAGTGATGATTCGGAAAAGAGGAGACGGTAAAAATGAGCAATGAAATCAATCAGTCTCAAAACACCAAACGTAAGGTTTACGGCAGCATTTTTATCGTACTGGTTCTTTCTGTAATGCTGGCGCTGACAACGGTGGCTTTATTTGCCTCGGTACTGACTTCGGAAGATAACTTTTTTGAAACCGCTCAGGTTAAAATCGATGTAAATGATGGCCAAGTGTTGTTTGACGGGAATATGCATATTGAACCGGGAATGACACTCAAAGAAGACCTTGTTATCAAGAACCTGAGTACGGTTGACGTGTATTACCGGTTATACCTGGAAAATGTCGACGGGGCACTCAAAGACGCTTTGATTTTTGAAATTTATGACGGCGAAGAGTTGTTGTATTCTGCTTCTGCGGCAGATTTTTCGGAACAGAATCCGTTTGTCGGGCAGGAGATCTTGCAACCGGACCAAACCAAAACACTTTCTTTGTGCGTACGAATGAAAGAAACGGCCGGCAATATGTATCAACAACAATCGATTCAGTTTGACCTGTCCGCAAACGCCGTACAGGCAAAAAATAATCCGGACAAAGAATTTTAATCGACATGTTTTAACGGATGCTTGCTTGCACCGGCTTATGATGACGGGAGGATCGTATCTTGAAAAAAGCACTTCACATAATCGGCAATATTTTAACCGCAATCATCTTTCTTTTTGCCCTCTGCGTAATGATTTTTACGATCATCTCCGTGAATACGGTCAACAAAGAAAATGACGGCATTTTCGGTTTTAAACCGTATATCGTTTTATCAGACTCGATGAGCGAAGTTTTTCAAGTGGGAGATATGGCCATCAGCCGCCAAACAGATCCGGCAACCCTGCAGGAAGGTGATATCATTACTTTCCGCTCGATTGATCCCGCCAATTACGGACAAACCGTTACTCATAAAATCAGACAGGTTACAGAATATGAAGGCCAGCGTGCCTTTATCACCTACGGAACCACAACAGGCGCGGATGATCTATACCCAGTCCCGGAAGCAAACGTATTGGGCAAATATGTGTTCCATCTACCTAAAATGGGATACGTATTTGAATTTTTAAGAACACCGGCCGGATATGTAACGATCATTTTAATTCCGTTTTTATTATTGCTGGGGATCCAGGCGGTAAAATTCTTCCGCTTGGTACGACAGTACAAACAAGAACAACAGGCGGATATCGCCGCACAGCAAGAGCAGCTCGCGGCCGAACGGCAATGGGCACAGGAACAGGGCGCTGCCGAACGGCAACGGATGCAGGATTTGATGGACGAGTTGACCCGAGTCAAACAGCAAATGCGCCAACAGCAAAAGAGCCAGATGACAGATGAAAAAACCGAATCGGCCAACACTGCTGCACCCACAGTCCGTATCGAACAAGAGAGGCAGACCGGTCCGACAGAAAACTTGCAACAGACGGTTTCTTCACAGTCGCAAAAAATGATAGAACAAATCGAAAAACTCAAACAGCAATACAACCAAGAAAACCAACAGGGAGACGGGCGATAACATGAGCAAAAACGTATCAGCATCCAAAAACCCTTTTCAAAAAAAATTGTTTACCATTATTCCCCTGTGTATTCTGATTATTCTGACATACACGGTAACGGTAAGCGCATGGTTTACGGATTTTGCACAGAATAATCAAATGCAGATCCGTTCCGGAACTTATGATGCGCAAATCGAAATCATTAAGGATCCGGCACAGTCGATCTCGGGCGACAACCTTTTATGGAAAACCAATAATCCGGTCCAATCTGCGGATACCGATATTTCAATAACGGAAACCGCGTTTTATGTTCGGATTACCAATTACGGAACCAGTACGCTCGCGTTTCAGTATCAGGCTAAAATTACAACCGCCGCCGGCATCACCGTTACAACGGAAAAAGACGGTGCCGCGGCAGAAATGAAGTCTGCACAGCTAAAACCGGGCACGACTGATTTATATTACGTCCAATTGTCCGCAGCGCCTACGGCGGGGATTCGATTCCAATTCTTTACGGCGTTTCAGTCTGCGCATATCGTGCTTGTCTCCGAACCGGATCAATTGACGCAAGATTATGAGCAAGGCACTGTTTTGTATCTGGAAGAAGATATTTCCACCCCGGATCAGGATTTGATTTTTGACCATTGCTATCCAAACATCAACCTAAACGGACATCTGCTTTCGGTTCAATCTTTGCAGATCCAAACCCAAAAAGATGTTTATTCTACGCTATCAATCGGGAACGGAGTTTTATGTATTAACGGAACCAATCTGAAAGATTCCGATACCCTTTCTCAAACAGGAGAAGGCAAAATTGTGGTTACGTTGCATGATCTGACCGACACGCCGATCACAACAACGGCGGACAAAGCCGTCTGGATCGAGTCCTCGGAAGACAGTCTGCAAAACCTCAACAATCAAAATACCTCATCGGACAAAGAGCCGGCCAAAGCACCTCAAACATCACAGACAAATTCGTCTGCTAACGGGGACAAGGAAACGGCTTCCAATAGTTCTACGGAAAAGAATCCCGATCCTTCAACCGATCAAAATACGCAAACACCAGGGGCTGATGCCGAAGATTCCAATCAGGTAGCACCAAATCCCGGCGCGACAGATGATACCTCTTCATCTGAAAACGACGGTAATCAAACACCCGATCAACCACAGGATTCTACCGAAGAAGACCCTGCACATTCCAGTACTCCGACCACTCCGGATCAAACAGAAAACGGAGAATTAGGAACAAAGGATACTGTTCAATAAAAAATTGCTAAAGTAAAAGGTCCTTCCCTAAAAAGGGAAGGACCTTTTTGTTATTTCAATGGACTGTTTTTTGCGTAGTTTGTGTAGAATGCACTTGAATCCAAAAAATGAGGCTGCAAGTTGCTTTTTTATTCTGAAAATGGAACATATTTGTGCCGCTTTTCCGGAAGGTTGTTTGGCAGCAAATCTTTCATTGATCCCTATACCAAACCCGGCAAAAGCGCAGAAAAGAAAATTAAATGGATTTACAATCGCGTACTCTCCGCAACAAACAGGGCCGGCAAACTGCGAACGCTCAAACAGGACCAGCAAACTGCGGGCACACAAATATGTGCGCAGTTTTTCGGACATAACGCCCCCGTAAAAAAAAGGAGTTGCCCGTATCAGCTCTTTACAGAAACATCAAATCCCTGCCCTGCGGCAACGGCTCTGGCATATTTTAAAGCCAGCATCACGGTTTTGGCGTCCGTAATCTGCTGTTCGTCAATGAGCTGTAAAAGGCCTGTAAACGGTATTTTCTCCACTTCAATAAATTCTCCGTCATCCGGATGCGGAGGCAAAAACGCGTCAATTTTAGCCGCATATAAATGAATGATCTCGCTGCAATATGCCGGGCTGACCAACATCGGCCCAAAGTAAATCAGATCCGAACAAACTGCACCGATCTCCTCTGCCAGTTCCCGCACGGCACAGGCTTCGGGCCTTTCGCCTTCATCAACTTTTCCGGCTGGAAGCTCAACGACAAACCGGCCGACACCATGCCGATATTGGCGCTCGATATAAACATTTCCGTCTGAATCAACAGGCAAAATACAACTCGCCTCACAATGCTGAACCACTTCGCGTGTCGCTTGCCGATTTTGCTCTAATATCGTATCTTTTCGAACTTGAATGATTTTGCCGCTGTATATTTGCTGCGTATCCAGCACCGTAGGCAACGGCAGGTTCATGTTTGACGAATCCATCGCCATGGCAATCTCTCCTTTCATCTACGGCAGAAGGCGCAATAACCGAAAAACTGCCGATTCATCTCCACCGTCTTTACTTGATTTTATGCTTCTGTGGGAATAGGTTTACATACATCTACCCACCCCAGGCTGTTAGAATACTGCGCTAACTGCTCGGGCGTCAGTTCTATCGCGCTGTTGCTGCTGCCGCAGGCCGGAAAAACCGTATCAAACCGCTTTAAAGACTCGTCCAGATAAACCTCACAGCCTTCGTTTACGGCAAACGGGCAAACCCCGCCAACGGCATGTCCGATCAAAGCAACCGCTTCTTCGGGCGTTAACATCTTGGCCTTTTGCCCAAACTGTTCTTTATACTTATGGTTGTCAATCCGACAATCCCCACTTGTTACAACCAATATACAACCGTTTTGAGTCCGAAACGACAGCGTTTTCGCGATCCGCGCCTCGTCACAGTGCAGCGCCGCAGCAGCTAAGGCAACGGTCGCACTGGACTGTGAAAACTCCAGAATCCGGTCAGCTAATCCGTATTGTGCAAAATATTGCCGTACTTTTTCTATGGCCATCAGTATTTCTCCCTTTTTTCCTTTTTTACTCTTTACTTTTTACTTTTTTACTTTTTTCCCTGCATTTGCCTGCAAGGTCACAGAAGCAAGTCAAAGGCAGGTCCCGCGGACGGCAATCGTGTGTCCGCACCCTATAAAAAATCAGGATTCAAAACAAAAGAGCCGGGAAACGGATTTCCGCTCCCCGACCGTTCTTTGATCATTAAACAGGATGAACCTTATTAACCGCATCGGCATGAGCATAATCCACACCGTACTTTTGTGCCTGACGGAATTCAAAGAATTTTGTCGCGACCTGGCCAAACAACGCATAAGACAGCACGTCTTCGTCCTGCTCGATATATTGTTTGCATTTTTCACGAATATTGTCGAGTTCGGGAGACAATTTATCGGCCGGACGACAGGTAATCCGCTCTTCGTCGCCAATAATTTGCTTAACAAACTCTGGCTTCGGCTCTGCCGGCGTTTTCCCGTACTCTCCGCGAACCAACCCTTTAAACTCTTTGGTTACGTTTTTATAGCGGCCAAACAAGACGTTAAACACCGCCTGCGTTCCGACAATCTGAGAAGTCGGCGTAACCAGAGGAGGATACCCCGCATCTTCACGCACCCGCGGAATCTCCTGCAACACATCATCCAATTTATCCTCTGCATGCGCTTGCTTGAGCTGAGAAACCAGGTTGGAGAACATGCCTCCGGGAACCTGATACAGCAGCGTATTGGCATCGACCCCCAAAACCTTGGTGCTCAATAAACCGTTGTCTAAATATTTTTGACGAATCGGCTCAAAATACTGCCGTACTTCATTGAGCAGGCCCAGATCAAGACCGGTATCATACGGCGTCTGCTGCAGGGCTGCAACCAGCGATTCTGTAGCCGGCTGACTGGTTCCCATAGCAAACGGAGAAATCGCCGTATCGACGATATCACATCCCGCCTCAATCGCTTTTAAGTACGTCATCGAAGCAATACCGGACGTATAATGTGTATGCAGTTCGACCGGAACATGAATGGTCTGTTTGAGCGCGCTGACTAATTCATACGCGCTGTACGGGGTCAATAATCCGGCCATATCTTTGATACAAATAGAGTCGGCTCCCATTTGCTCCAACTCTTGAGCCAACTTCGCAAAAGCTTCAATACTGTGTACCGGGCTGATCGTATAGCTGAGAGCGGCTTGAACATGACCGCCTTCTTTTTTGGTGGCGTCGATGGCTGTCTTTAAATTACGCACGTCATTTAATGCGTCAAAAATACGAATAATATCAATGCCGTTTGCAATCGACTTCTGAACAAAATAAGCAACAACATCGTCTGCATAATGCCGATAGCCCAGAATATTCTGGCCGCGGAACAACATTTGCAGCTTGGTATTTTTTACTTTATCACGGATTTTGCGCAGCCGCTCCCACGGATCTTCGTTTAAAAACCGTAAACAGGCGTCAAACGTTGCGCCGCCCCATGCTTCCAGGGCATGGTAGCCAACTTGGTCCAACGTTTCAAGAATCGGCAGCATTTCTTCCGTTGTCATACGTGTAGCGATCAGAGACTGATGTGCGTCACGCAAAACGGTTTCCGTAATGCCTACTTTATGTGCATTGATTTCATGACTCATAGCGAAACCTTCTTTCCAATAAGCAATATCAGTTAAACATGGTCAGGAAGACACCGGCGGCAACAGCCGAACCGATTACTCCTGCAACATTAGGTCCCATCGCGTGCATGAGCAAAAAGTTGCCCGGACGCTCTTTTGCACCCACAATCTGAGAAACGCGCGCCGCCATCGGGACCGCCGAAACGCCGGCAGAACCAATCAGCGGGTTGATCTTTTTGCCGGAAAACAAATACATCAATTTGCCAAACAGCACGCCGCCCGCCGTTGCAATACAAAACGCGACAAGTCCCAAACCAATAACCATCAATGTTTGCGGCTTTAAGAAATTCTCCGCATTTGCGGTTGCACCAACGGTCAAGCCTAAAAAGATCGTAATAATATTGATCATCTCATTCTGCGCCGTTTTAGAAAGACGTTCTACCACGCCGCACTCCCGCAACAGATTCCCCAACATCAACGCGCCGATTAACGACGCAGAAGCGGGAATAATCAAGATAACAACAATTGAAACCACGATCGGGAACAGGATTTTCTCCTTTTTGGACACTGGCCGAAGTTGTTCCATTACCACGCTGCGTTCTTTTTTGGTGGTCAGCAGCCGCATGATCGGCGGCTGAATAAACGGAACCAGCGCCATATAAGAATATGCGGCAATCGCAATGGCGCCCAACAGATGCGGAGCCAATGTTTTAGTGACCAGAATCGCAGTCGGTCCATCTGCGCCTCCGATAATACCAATCGAAGCGGCTTCCAGCGGATTAAAGCCAAAGAGAGTCAGTGCGCCGATAAATGTTACAAAAATACCTAACTGCGCCGCAGCGCCCAATAAAATACTCTTCGGATTGGCGATCAGCGGACCAAAATCCGTCATCGCGCCAACGCCAAGGAAAATCAAGGGTGGGTAAACACCCAATTTAACGCCTAAATACAGATAGTCAAACAACCCACCCGTATCTCCGAGCGCGGCCCAGTCGATATGCCCCGTCTCATTGATAAAAATTTCTGAATGCATCAGCATATCCCCCGTTGCTGCCGGAAGATTCACCAAAAGCATACCAAAAGAAATCGGCAATAACAGCATCGGTTCAAAACCACGCCCGATTGCCAGATAAATCAAAAAACATGCAATGCCGATCATAATGATTTCGCCGTGTTCAAACAACTTTGCAAAGCCAGACTCCGTTGCGAAATCACGAAGCAACTGCAATACATCCATGCTGATAAACCTCCTCTTTCTGTGCTTTTACCTAATAACAGAATTAAGAGAAGCTGACCAACGGATCACCGGTTTCAACCGTCTGTCCTTGAGATACATGAACGGCAGCAATCGTTCCGTCCTGTGCGGCCTGAATATCGTTTTCCATCTTCATTGCTTCCAAAACGACCAAAACGTCACCTTGTTTTACCGTATCGCCGGCTTTGACATTAACTTTTAAAATATTGCCGGGCATCGGTGCTTTGACGGCATTAGCGCCAGCAGGAGCAGCTGGCTTCGGAGCAGGAGCTGCCGGTTTTGCAGCCGCTGCAGGCGCAGCCGGTGCTGCGGCCGGGGCTGCCGGTGCGGCTACAGCTGCGGGAGCTGCGGCCGGGGCGCCGATTTCTTCAACATCTACCTGATACGTTGTTCCGTTTACGGTTATATTAAACTTTCTCATCGATATATCCTCCGTACTGTATTGATTTTATATGCGTTTAAACGAGCGGATCCGGTAACGGGACACCGCCGGCTGTGTTTGATAATAAGCTGCTACAGCAGCGGCAAGAACAGCTGCAATTTCTTCGGACTGATCCGCTGTTGCCACCGGCTGCGCCTGTGTTTTTTCCGGGACCGAAACAGGAGCCGGTTCCGCCTGTTTTTTTTGTTTTTCGGGATTCCGATAAAAGGCCAATTTAAACAGGTACAATACCGCCATCAAAATAATCAAAACCAGAAAAACGATACCCATACCTACCAAAGTTACCTGCAAGGAATACAACAGTTTTCCCGCTGTGTCCTGCGGAACATTCAGTTCTGCCACATCTTTGGCCAACAGAATCAAATTCATCGCATTCATCGCTTTACTACGCCTCCTGCTTTACGCAAACGGATAGGCAGATTTATCTGCCAGCATATCAAACGAACTTGCCAATAACTGCCGGGTCGTAGCCGGGTCAATAATATCGTCCAAATATCCGTGTTCTGCCGCTTCATACGGGCTGGACAGGATTTCTTTATACTCTTCAATCAACGCCTGTCTCTGCTCGCCCGGATCTTCTGCCTGCGCAATTTTTTGATCACCGAGGAAAATCGCACCCGTTTCTGCCGGCAATGCGGCAATCTGAGCACTCGGTAATGCGTAAGCGATATCCGCTCCGGTAGCCTGTGCACACATACTCAGGTATCCGGCGCCGTAGGCACGGCCCAGCGCAACAGACACCTTCGGAACGTCTGCATAAACAAACGCCGAAAGCAACAAGCTGCAGTCTTCTATATTTTCATCTTTCTCCGCGCAGAATCCGTCGGTATCCACCAACGAAAGCAACGGAATATCATAAGCGTCACAAAAATCAATAAACTTTGCCGCCTTTTTAGAGGCCGCTGCATTTAATGCCCCGTCATCAAAGGCAGGATTGTTTGCGACAACGCCGATGGTAGAACCATTCAGCCCCATAAAACCAACCGTTATATTGGCTGCCTGACCGGCATACAGCTCCAAAAACCGTCCGTCATCCGCAAGCACGCGAATAGCATCCCGAACATCGTAAGACGGCTGAGAAACGATTCCGGCAATCTCCGGAGTCAGACGATTGATATCATCCTCTGTGATGCTGACATCGCAAACCATATTGATGTATTCTTGAACCCGTGCGCAGGCATCCGCGTCTGTCTCGGCAATAACACTGACAACACCATCGCGATAAGCTTTTTCTACCGTGCCGGCTTCCGCATCACCCAAACGAGACAAAACAACAGCCGGGCTGGATAAAAAGATTTCAGATTTACGAACAGCTACTGCGTAATCCGCCATAGCCGGCAAAAAGGATAACGCACCTGCCGATGTGCCGAAAACGACACTGATATGAATGATTTGGCCTGCAATTTTGCTGAAAGCGGAAAGAATTTTTCCGTAACCGTTGAGTGCGTCTACCCCTTCGTGCAAACGCAGCCCGCAACTGTCAATCATCGAAACGATCGGAGCACCGGCTTTTGCCGCCATCTTGACGATCGATACGATCTTTTCTGCATGCATCTGACTGATACTGCCTTTTAATACCGCACTGTCCTGAGCAAATGCAAAAACCAACTTGCCGTCCACAGAGCCGTATCCGGTTACAACACCTTCTGCCGCACCACTCATGGGATAAAATTCCGTAGGACGTTGCTTGACAAATGCGCCGACCTCAACAAATGTTCCTTCGTCGAACAGCATAGCCAGACGTTCTCTCGCAAGGTTCTGCCCTGCTGAAGATTCAATCTCGCTTCTACGCTGTTCCAGCTGCGAGACCTTTGCCTGAATATCCATTAAAAAACCTCCTCGTACTTCGGTCCACATAATAATATTTATATCGTTTCCGAATCGATTCTGTCTGCTGTACAACCGCAAAAAACAGATTTTCGCTTCGGTTATTTACAGGAACTCCAATTCCTACCAGTATACATTATATACCAAATTTCAAATATTTTCAAGCAGATTGCAGATAAGTTCACAAACTTTTTTGCTATTTTTTCAAATGACGATAAAACAGATACGGAAAAGCACGGTCATCCACAACGTGAACCACACAAAACTTTAAAAACCAATGTCTTTTATCAAATGGACGGCTTGATCTTTATCCTATAAAATTTCAACATACCGCTGATTTGTAAAAGGATCTCGGTATCAATCGGTCTTTATCCTTATTCGCTGTAAAAAACATGCAAGCGCTATACCGTTTTTCCGCAATGAAACACCTCCAAAACACATCTTACATAAATAACCTGATCATAAACTCTTAGTGGGAAATTTGAAATGATTAAAAGGTGAAATATTCTTTGTCTACAGTATTCCCCGTTTTTTTCCAAATGTACATTACAAAATAAAAAAAGGGCCTCGCTGCTGCGAGACCCTTTTCTTTTTTATCTATTTATTCGATCGTATCTGTACCTAAAGAAACTCTTGCTATTTTCAGAACATCTGCAAGAGTTACCTTGCCGTCTCCACCGATGACATCTCCAAATACCACTACAGCAGAATTGGGATCTTGTACACTTCCGACAGCGGTTCTTGCAACTAAAATAACATCTGCCAAAGAAACCTTTCCGTCTGCATTAATGTCACCTTTCGTAGAAACCAGAATCGTAAAGGAATCCGAAAAACCACTTGCTGTTACGGTAATCTCAAACTTACCGACTTCCTGCAGCTCCGGTACATCATACGAGCCTGTTGTCTCGGCTTTTTTACCGCTCTGGTACACATTTTGAACAACAAGACCGTCTTCCACAAACGTCTCTCCAACCAGATAATTTACTTTAGTCGGCGGCGTGACTTCAATCCCGACAATCTCGTCGGCTATGACTCCGTCATCATAAACCGTTGAAGTAACACCATCAAACTTGTCTTTTCCAATATCTGTATTCTCTGTAGATGCCAGGTCAAAAATCGTTGCCTGCAAAATATCTTCGCTACCGATAGAAGCTCCTTCATTGATCGTAAACTCCAGCACAATAATCTCGGTCGCGCCGTCAGCGTCCCAAGCACTCGGAGTGGTAACATCTAAATCAATCGCAGAAATATACACACTATTTTCGTCCGAACGGAATGCTGCGTATAAATTCCAACCTTCCATGCTCGGACAATTTTCCTGTAGAAAATATCCGGTGCCGTCGCCCTCTTCAGCATCTAACTGAACCGGAGTCAACACAGACGGATCATATTTAAAATCTACTCCAAAAGCCGTAATCTTATCCGCGGCCGGCATCGTCAATGACACCGTTGCACGAACTTTGCTGTCATCTACTTTTGTAACAACTGTTTTTGCTTCATACCCTTCTGCCGCACTAAAGGTAAACAAAGATGCAAACCCTGCCATCAACGCAAGCGCAAGCACAACAGACCAAATTTTTTTCATTCCAAGAACCTCCCTTTTAACGATTTATCAAACCGTTATACATGATACTATCATTATAATCTTTTTACATCACTTTTTCAAGTGTTTTTCTGTTTTTTTTCTTTTACGGCGTGTTTTTGTACAAAATATCTAGCCGTTATGTAGGATTCTATACACTTTGTACACAAAAATAAAAAAAACATACGAAGTTTTCCAAGTTCGGAATGCGTTGCCTTTTGAAAAACAGAGATAAAAATGAAAAAATTTTCTGTCCTACCAAAATCTGAAAAGACAAAAAAGGGACGAATCGTTCGTCCCTTTTTTATTTTCTATTAGAATTTTTTTCTTTTGGAAAAATTTTCCTTTTACAAAGTTTTTTCTACCGGAAAATTTTTCAGTGCCGCACGAAGCGTATCAACAGCTTTTTGGATATCGGCGGCCGGAGTAGGTCCGACTTCTCGCTCAATCGTTAAAAAGCCATGATATCCCACTTCGTACAAAGCGTTTAAATACGCAGGAATATCCACATTGCCCTCACCTAAAGGCGTCTCGATAAAATATTGATTGAGTTCTCTGCTATCAATACCGCCTTCGTCGATCTGCGCATAAATCCGGTGCGGATCCGTTTTTTTGACTAAATATCCGTCCTTCATGTGGGTATGCACAATATAATCCTTTAATGTATGCACCGCGGCCACCGGATCATCGTCTACGACCATGACCAAATTGGCCGGATCGAAGTTAACCGCAACGCCTTTCGTGTCCAAACTATCTAAAAACCGCTTGAGCACGACGGCTTTTTCCGGACCGGTTTCTACGGCAAAATAAGCGCCGTTCCGAAACGCATACTCAGCCAATTCGTTGCAGGCTTGCTGCATGATACGATATGTTTCGTTTTCTTCTTCGGGTATAACACCAATGTGCGTGGTGACGATGTTCGTCCCCATTTGAAGCGCCAGATCGATAACCCGCTTGGATTTTTCGATCTGTGTTGGATTTTTTTGAGGATCAAAAAAGCCGCCCCCAAAATCACCGCAAAGAGCCGAAACGGTTAATCCAGCCGATTGTAACAGCGCTTTCTTTTCTGCAATTTTGGCGGCTGTAATCGTCATCGGATCAAACTCACCGCCCACAGCACCGATCTGCACGCCGGTAACTCCCATTTGAGCCGCGGCCTGTACGGCCTGGGCAAACGGAATCCGAAAACTGTCTGTAATCACTCCGATAGAAAAGGGCTGTACGCTCATTTGCAACACTCCTTATACTTCCAGCCATTGGCCGGGCTGCTGCGCTGCACGCATACCGAGCTGACGCAATTTCATCACGGCAAGCGTATCAGCATGGGAAACTTTTTCTTCACCCGTGCGGAAGAAATCAACCAACTGCGCAATAAAGTTTTGGAAGAAATCCGACTTGACTTCAATATACCGGTTCTCACCATTGGTATTGATGACGGTAACAAACGGACATCCGTTCATAAACCCAGTTACGGTGGCTTTTCTGCCATCCGCATAATCCAAAACCAAGGTATACCAGTTTTCGGACGGAACATACATCACGCGCTTAACATCCGCGCCCATCAGCATCGTCAGCGGTTCAATTTGATGAATGCCATACGTGTCCAGTCCGCCGGCACCCATACAGCTGACCGCGGTAATTCCGCTGCGGTCGATATCGGCATACTCATCGGCAAACCGAAGCGCCGAGGAAGAATAACACGGCGTCGAAGAAGACTCGGCCATTTCAAAAATACGCTGAGCCGTTTCTAAATCTGGAGCAAACGTCTTATCGACATAGCACCGCTTGCCGGAATGCAGCGGAATCTGGCACAAACGCTCGTGCTGCTCGCAATTATCCGGAGATAAAACAACAATACAGTCACTCTTTTCCACCAATTCTTCAATGGTTTTACATTGCTCTACCCCATAAGCGGCACACCATTCAGCAGTGGTCTTGCCGCCGAACGGGCTGTCTATATCCGCATAGGCATAGCAAACCGTCATCTCGCCGTTAGAGGCTTGACGAATCCACTCCGGATAATGATTGGCATGCCATTCGTCCAGAAAATAATCAATAAATCCGATTTTCATGGTGCTTCCTCCTAAAATGAGATTTCCTGTTTGCGGTCTGACGACTCATACAGGCAATCCAATAATTTAGCGGTTTCCAAAACGCTCTCAATCTGATTACGCGTCGGTGTTCCGCTCTTAACAGCGTTGATAAAGTCACGATCCTCGTCAAAGTACATATCGGCCTTTTCTACTTCGGGAACCTGTGTGACAAAATGGTCGCCTTCAATCTGGGGCAAAAATAGCTCGATATCGCCGCTGTAATCCATCCGGACCCCGGCTTTATCGCCCATAAAGTCAATATACATTTCTTCTTTGTTGACGCTCTGCGCCCAGGCGCCGTTGAACGAAATGCCGGCCTTATCGGTACGAATGTATCCGGAAATATAATCTTCTACGTCGTTGGTACCGTCCAGTTTGGCAGGACCTGCGTACATACCCAGACATTTGTAAGAAGCCATGTCTTTGGCCATCTCATTATAAGCGTCTGCGGTAACGGTGCGGATCTTGGCGCCGCCTAAAATGTACAGAATCAGATCCAGGAAATGAACACCCCAGTCAATCAATACGCCGCCGCCGGAAAGTGCTTTGGTCGTAAATGCTCCGCCAAGCCCCGGAATGCTGCGATAGCTGCGGAAAGAGCAATAAACGTGATAAATATTGCCCAATACACCGGTATCATTGAGTTCTTTGATTTTTTCTACCGTTTTTTTATAGCGATTGCAAACGCCGATATTTAACAGGCGATTCTGCTGACGTGCCGTTTCTGCCATCTGACAGGAAAGCGGATAATTGACCGTGATGGGTTTTTCGCAAAAAACATGCTTTCCGGCCTGCAGCGCCGCCATGGAAATGGTATAGTGCTCGTAGTTGGGAGTCAAAACATAAACAACGTCGACCTCTTCATCCGCCAAAACATCATGATAGTCGGTGACGGCTAATTCCACACCGTATTTGGAGACGGCCTCCTGTGCCCGCTCGGCAATTAAATCACAGGCATACTTGATCCGAACGTCTTCCATCTTAGACAACGCGGGAAAATGCGCAAAATTGGCGATCGTGCCGCAACCGATTACACCAACCGTAATTTTTTGGTTCATCAAAAATTCCTCCGGTATTTTATGTTTTTTTCTTTTATCTTACTCCGTTTTCCCGCGGATGTATTTGACAGAAGCCAATCAATAATTTAGCATTTTTTATCACGCCGTAAAAAAGTGCTTGACGAAGGGAACAAACCTATGGTATGATAAGGATATGAGTAAAAACGATCGAATATCCGACAATCTTTATGTTTATCAGAATAATTTCTTTTCGGAGCCGAAGCACTGCGGGCAAATTCTGCTGTACCAACTGGGAGAACAGATCTGTACGGAAGGGAGTGAAATCACGCCGCATAAGCAGGTCTGCTATGAATTAACCTATATCCTGGCCGGCAGCGGAACGGTACAAACAAACGGAACGATGATTCCGGTTTCACAGTCGGACTGCGTGCTCTCGTTTCCGTCTGACCGACATGCCATTTACGCTTCCCCCAACGAATCGATGCGGTTTGCGTTTGCTGGGTTTGGCCCCGGCGAAGGCGAAACCGTACGCATGCTGCTGGCGCGGCTGCAAGAGATGTTCGGCCAAACCGATCAGCGAAAAACACGGATTGCGCAGATGGAAGACCACTTTTTTGAAATCTTTTCGGAACTGAATGAACTGGAAACATTTGGGCCGCAAATGATTGGGCTGAAAATCTGCCAATTGCTGATTGAATTCATCCGCAGCTGTGCGCCGCCCGCCACAGAGGCCTACCGGCAAAAAATCACACACAGTTCCATGTTGTCTTACCAAATACAAAACTATATCGCCAACCATATTTATGATCTAAAAAACTTATCCGAACTGTCTGAGATTTTTCATTACGATTATCAATATATCGCCAAATGCTTCAAAGCCGTTACCGGCATGACGCTGAACCGATTTTACGGCAATAAAAAAATCCAGCTGGCACGCCGGCTGCTGGAACAAAATCTGTCAATTACCGAAATCAGTGAAAAACTCGGGTACTCCTCAATCCATGTATTCACCCGTAGTTTTAAAAACGGAACCGGAATCACGCCGTCCGATTATAAAAATCAATGGAATAAAAAGAAAAAATAAACGTAGAAAGAAGTCTTATAATGGGATTTTGGATTTTTATGCTGATTACCGATTTACTGGTCCCGTTAATGATGATTGCTTTTGGGTACCGCTTTATTAAAAAGCCGCCTAATAAAATAAACAGTTTATACGGGTATCGTTCTTCCCGGTCCATGAAGAATAAAGATACCTGGCAGTTTGCACACCGATATTGCGGGAAAATATGGAAAATCGGCGGCTGGATCTTGCTGCCTGTTTCCGCTTTGGCGATGATAGGAACAGTAGGAAAGGGTGAAGATTGTATCGGGACCGTCGGATTGCTGATCTGCGCGGTTCAAATTGCAGCATTGATCGGATCCATCATTTTGACCGAAAAGGCATTGCACAGCACGTTTGATTCAAACGGCAATCGTCGATGAGCGATGTTTTCGTTTTTAACCCGTTTTTCAGCCAAATTTGACTGCCTCAGACAAAATCTTATTGCCGGGCGAATATCTCGCGGCAGTTTTGGGCAGAGGAAAATACTTGGAAAGGTTCTGCACGGATCACCTAGCGCAATCCCTCACTCAATCACCTTCTCAAAAGCAAGAATTTTGCCGGATAAAATATCCTGCGGAAAGCCTTTATCAAGCCTACATCCGGCCAAAGGATTTGGTTAAACGGATATGGACATATTGTGACAAGTTTTTACCGACAAGAACCAAAGAAAAAACAAAAATCTGCGCATGGTCATGTAAAGGCAGAAAAGCATTGGGCAGGCACAAACACTCTCAATAAATCAAAAAAAGCGGCTTCCCGTTATCGGGAGCCGCTTTTTGTTTTACGGTAAACAGCGCCGCAGCGCTTTCATACGAATTTGGTCGGCCGTGCCGTCTGCACATAAAATACCGGCAACGGTATGCCCAAGCAACGAATAGAGTACCAATCGCTTTTGATTCTCAAACTCAAAGACAATCCGTTCCACATAATTCGGATGATCCTGCGGGATGTCCGGACTGCAATCCACCGGACGCTGATCAGAAGACTCCACATCAATCCGGCTCAATGCCTGACCGATAACCGAGGAAAATAATCCGCTTAAATCCGAACCGGCGTCCTCCACAGACTCCGGAGCGCCCAGCCGTACATGGCCGCCGCCGTCAAACTGTAACCGCAAAGGCTCTCCGCCATCAAACGTGACGGTGACCGCGCCGCCGGTCATCACATAACGGGCGTACGGAACCTTATCCGGCAATGCGTCTAAAGAATGGACCGGCCCGACTTGCTGTGAAAAAGTTTGCAGCAGCGCCTGCTGCGTTAAATTCTCCGCGGTGCCGAGCAAGGTGACCCCGCTCAGTACCCGGCCGCTGCGAATCTGCTTGCGCAGCGCTTCCGACAAATCCGAGGGCAGGATATACCGCTGTTGTGCCTGCATGAAAATGCCTTCTTTCCGACCGGTGTGTTATTGCGTCATTTTTTCCTGTTTGACTTTATGGTCAATGACATGCCGACGCGCCAATTCTTGGCGGATGTCGTCCAGCGAAATGCCCATTTCAATCATCAAAACCATCACATGATAGGTCAGATCCGCGATTTCATAAATCGTTTCTTTGCGGTCTTCCGCCTTACCGGCAATAATAACCTCGGTAGACTCTTCGCCCACTTTTTTCAAAATTTTATCTAAACCTTTTTCAAAAAGATAGGTGGTATAAGAACCTTCTTTTTTCTCTGTCTTTCTGCCCCGAATCAATTCCATCAGCCCATCAACCGTAAAATCCGGATATTCCTGGCTGGAATACAGCGGGCAGTGAAAACAGGAATCCTCCCCGGTATGGCATGCGGGGCCGTCTTTTTGAACCACCACAACCAGCGCATCCTGGTCACAGTCGGCCACGATGCTGACAATATGCTGCACATTGCCAGACGTCTCGCCTTTGCGCCAAAGCTGCTGCCGCGAACGGGACCAAAAACAGGTCCGCCCTTCCTGCATGCTGATTTGCAAACTTTCACGGTTCATGTAAGCAACCGTCAAAACTTTTCGACTCAAACTGTCGACCACGACGGCAGGGATCAACCCTTGTGCGTCAAACTTTAAATCTTCTATCTGCATCCCAATTCCTCCTAAATTCGAACAGGAATCTGTTCCTGAGCCAATTTTTGCTTTAAGTGTCGAATATCGACTTCACCAAAATGGAAAATCGAGGCGGCCAATCCCGCATCAACTTGCGGCAATGTGTGAAACAATTTTACAAAATCATCGATACTTCCCGCACCGCCCGAAGCGATGACCGGAACGCTGACTGCCGCACAAACTTCACCCAGCAGCGGTAAATCAAACCCTTGTTTGACCCCGTCCGTATCAATGCTGTTCACCACCACTTCGCCTGCGCCGGATCCAACGCCGCGCCGGATCCACTCAATGGCCTCCAGCCCAGTATTCTCACGTCCGCCTTTGGCAAAAACAGTATAAACACCGTCTACGCGTTTGACATCCACCGACAACACCACACACTGATCGCCATACCGCTTGGCGGCCTGTTCGATCAGGTCCGGGTTTTTCAGAGCCCCGGAGTTGACGCTGACTTTATCGGCGCCGCACTGAAGGACCCGCTCAAAATCCGCCAGGGAATGAATGCCTCCGCCGACGGTCAGCGGAATAAAAATCTGCTCGGCCACCTCGGTCAGGATCTCCGTAAACAGGCTCCGATTTTCGGAAGAAGCCGTAATATCATAAAAAACCAACTCATCGGCGCCGCTGTGGTTATAAAATTGGGCCAATTTGACCGGAGATGATACGTCTGCCAGCCCTAAAAAATTAACGCCCTTGACAACGCGTCCGTCTTTAACGTCAAGGCACGGAATAATACGCTTTGTGATCATCTTTTCACTCCCCTGCAGCAATGGCCTGCTTTAAATCAATTGCGCCCGTATACAATGCTTTGCCCAAAATAGCTCCGGACAAATTCATCTGCCGCAGCGTTTCGATATCCTGCAAAGTAGAAATTCCTCCGGAGGCGACGATATCCATCTCCAAACTTGCCGAAAGCTGCCGGTACAGTTCAAAATTCGTCCCCTGCATGGCACCGTCTTTTGAGATGTCGGTACAGATGATCGTCTGTACCCCGTCCTGCTGCAGTTGCAGGCAAAAATCCATCCCGCGCTGCTGCGATACTTCCGTCCAACCGTGTACCGCCACAAAGCCGTCTTTCATATCCACGCCAACCACGATATGCTGCGCGCCGAATTCCCGAATAGCCTGCCGAACAAAGCCTTGCTGCTGTAAAGCGGCCGTACCCAGAATTACACGAAAAACACCGGCTTGCAAGTAATCCGATATAGTCTGCATGCTCCGGATTCCTCCGCCGATTTCGACATGCAGACGGCCGGTTTCGGCAATCTGGCGAACAACGTCGATATTGGCCGTCGAGCCGTCGCGCGCGCCCTCTAAATCAACAACATGCAGATACGATGCCCCGCAGCGAAAAAAATCATCGGCCACTTGCACAGGGTGGTCGCTGTACACCGTCATTTGCCGGTAATCGCCCCGAAGCAGCCGAACGGCCTTTTTTTGATATAGATCAATGGCTGGAAAAATCTTCATTCTCAAACCTTCCTTTTGTCAAGCACAAAGTAACCGGTCTACAGACAACAGAACTTCTCTCCTTGTCCAGAACCGAACCCAAACGGCCGGGTGCCGTCAGATCTCGCAAAATGCACGCAGCATTTCTAACCCTGCGTCTCCGCTTTTTTCGGGATGGAACTGCGTACCGAAAACATTTTTATCCGAAACGGCCGCCGTCAGCGAAATGCCGTATTCGGTAGTGGCGATGACGCTGGGCGCACAATCCGTTGCATAATACGAATGCACAAAATAAACAAACGTGCCCTCCGGCGTATTGCGAAACAACGGACTTTTCGGCCGGTACGTGGGGAAATGCAGGGCATTCCAACCAATATGCGGAATCTTCAGCGAGGGGTCTACCTGCGGCGCAATCGGCACCACTTTGCCTCCGATCAAGCCCAGCCCCTCATGCTGCCCGTACTCGTAACTGACATCAAACAACATCTGCATGCCTAAACAAATGCCCAACACAGGCATTGACTGCTCCGCGCACTGACGCACCACCGTGTCCAACCCGCTCTGGTGCAACTTGGCAACCGCATCGGCAAACGCGCCGACGCCCGGCAAAATCAGATGACTGCAACCAGCGAGCTGCTTTTCGGAAGAAGCCACAACAACCTGTTTGCCGATATATTGCAGCGAACTGCGCAGCGAAAATAAATTGCCGACGCCGTAATCAATAATCCCAATCATTACAAAACCCCTTTGGTAGACGGAATCTCATCCAGACAAGCCGCGTCCAGGGCAACCGCCTGCCGCAATGTCCGGGCAAAAGCCTTAAAAGCGGCCTCTAAGATATGGTGCGAGTTTTTTCCGTCCAGTTGCTTGAAGTGCAAACTCATCGGACAGTTGCGCACAAAGGCCTCAAAAAATTCCTGCGCCAATTCAGTGTCAAAACTCCCCACTTTGGCAGCGGGAACTTGCAGCCCGTAATTCAAAAAGGAACGGCCGCTGAGATCAATCGCACACAAAACAAGCGCTTCGTCCATCGGCAAAACCACACTGCCGTAACGGTTAATCCCCCGCATTTGGCCTAAAGCCTGCCGAAAAGCCTGTCCCAACACAATACCGACATCCTCCACCGTGTGATGATCGTCTACATAAGTATCGCCTTGACAGTCTATTTGCAAGGCAAACCGCCCATGACGGGCAAAGAGAGTCAACATATGATCCAGAAAACCGCATCCGGTCTGGATGACAGAAGGCTCGTAAGCGTCCAGACAAAGGCTCAGACGAATGTCTGTTTCTGCTGTTTTACGGGAAATTTCACTTTTTCGCATGCTGTTTCTTCCTTTCTGATTATGTTGCGGAGATCCGGGTCAACACATCCGTCCCGTCATCCCGCTTTATGGAATAAGCCGGCTGATAACCGTACAAAACTGCTCCATCTGTTCCGGAGTGCCGATGGTGATACGCAAAAACTCCGAAATGCGCTCCCGATCAAACCGCCGGACTAAAATACCGTTTTCTTTTAACTGCCGATACAATAACTCCCCGCTCACAGACGGATGCCGTGCAAACAAGAAGTTGGCTTGCGAGGCCGTCTGTTCAAACCCCAACTCAGCCAAGCGGTCAGCTGTTTTTTGCCGGGTTTGGCAAATCTGCCGGCAATGCTGCTGATAATACGCGTCATCGTCCACCGCTGCCGCACCGGCCACCAAAGTCAGCCGGTTGATATTGTACGGATTGGTCGAAAATTTAATCCGCGTCAAATCTTCGATTAGTTCCCGGCTGCCGAACGCAAAGCCCAAACGTGCGCCGGCCATACAGCGGGATTTGGAATACGTCCGTACCACTAACAAATTATCATATTTTTGGATCAGCGGATAACAACTCTGACCGCCGAAATCGATATACGCTTCATCGATCACAACCACCGAATCCCGATTGTGGCGAACCAAATACTCGATCTGGTCTACGTCCAACAGCAGCCCGGTAGGCGCGTTGGGATTGGCCAATACAATCATCCGCCCCGCATGGGTATAAGCCTCGATATCTACCAAGAAATCCGGCCGCAGCGGAATTTGCTTTCCGTCAATGCCGTACAGGGCAGAAAAGACCGGATAAAAACCGTATGTAATGTCCGGATATACCGCCCCGTGCGAACCGTCGCAGAAGGCCATAAACGCAAAAGAAAGCACTTCATCGGAGCCGTTGGACAAAAAGATATTCTCCGGTTTTACGCCATATAGATCCGCTAATTTTTGAGTTAAAATACGCCCCTCCGGATCCGGGTACAGTCTTAAATCCCGCACCTGCTGCGCGTCCACGGCAGCAATCACGCCATCTGAAGGCGGATAAGGAGACTCGTTGGTATTTAATTTAATATACTGCATATCCTGCGGCTGCTCGCCGGGAACGTAGGTTTGCAGCCCGGAAAGCCGCGCACTGAAAAAACGACTCATGTGCGGTCCTCCTCAAAGCGAACCGTGATCGATTTGGCGTGCGCCGTCAGCCCTTCCTGCTCTGCAAAAAAAGCCACGTCCTCGCTCACATCCTGCAAAGCCTGCTGTGTATAATACATAAACGAAGATTTTTTTACAAAATCATCCACCGACAGCGGGCTGGAGAACCGAGCGGTTCCGCCCGTAGGCAAAACATGGTTGGTTCCGGCAAAATAATCCCCCAACGGTTCCGGGCAGTTACGGCCCAAAAAGACCGACCCAGCGTTGCGGATACCGCTTAAATAATCAAACGGATTTTCAACACATAATTCCAAATGCTCCGGCGCAATTCGGTTGGCCACCTCGATGGCCTTTTGCAAATCGTCCGTTACGATGATCTTTCCGTTTTCATCAATCGAATGCCGAGCAATCTCTGCACGGCGCAACAATGGGATCTGTTTTTCCAACTGACGGCTGACATCGTCGGCCAACGCCTCGTCGTTGGTAATCAACACCGCAGAAGCCTGTTTGTCATGCTCAGCCTGCGACAACAAATCCGCGGCCAAAACCTTCGCGTCGCAAGAAGCGTCGGCAATGACCAAAATCTCGCTGGGACCGGCAATCATATCAATCGCAACCTGGCCGAACACCTGGCGTTTGGCTTCGGCAACAAAGGCGTTGCCGGGGCCGACAATCTTGTCCACCTGCGGAATACTTTCGGTACCGTATGCCAAAGCCGCAACAGCCTGCGCACCGCCGACTTTATAAATCTGATCCACGCCTGCTACTTTGGCCGCGGCCAAAATGCCCGGGTTCACTTTTCCGTCACGCCCCGGAGGCGTTACCATAACCAGCTGCTCCACACCGGCAATTTTTGCCGGAATACAATTCATCAGCACGCAGGACGGATAAGCCGCCGTGCCGCCGGGAACATAAACGCCGACACGCTGCAGAGGAATCACGCGCTGACCCAACACGACTCCCGGCGTATCCGTCAGCAAATAACTGCTGCGCGTTTGATGTTGGTGATACCGGCGAATATTCTCGGCCGCACGCTGCAAAACACCCAAAAACTTCTGCCCGACCTGTGCCAGGGCTTCGTCGATTTCTTCTGCAGATACGGCAAGATGAGAAAGCTGCGCTCCGTCAAAGCGTTGCGTATACGCAAACAGCGCCGCATCTCCCTGTTGACGAACGGTCTGAATAATTTCGGAAACGACCGGCGTCACCTCGCGCGTAGGCTGTACTCGGCGAAAGATTTCTTCCGGCTCAACCTGCCCCCAAATATATTTTTTGATCATTGCGATTCCTCTTTTCTTCCCATAAAACTACTGCGCACAAACAGATTCTATCCGCCGACAGATTTCTCGAATCCGTTCATTCTCAAACTTGTATGCGGCCTTATTGGCAATCAGCCGCGCGCTGATCTCTACAATCGTCTGCAACGGCTCCAAATTATTCTCCAATAAGGTCTTGCCCGTCTCTACAATATCCACAATCACATCCGACAAATGCAGAATCGGCGCCAATTCGATCGAACCGTTTAACGGAATGATATCAATTTGTCGGCCGATGGACGCATAATAGGTTTTGGCAATATGCGAAAACTTTGTGGCCACGCGCAAAACCTGCGCCGTATCATCCCGAAAACCTTTCGGCCCGGCAACGGCCATACGGCATTTGCCCATTCCCAAATCTGCCAATTCGTACACATCGGGAGAATATTCTAACAAAATGTCCCGGCCGGCAACCCCTAAATCCGCCGCACCGCGTTCGACATAAATCGCCACGTCCGACGGTTTGACCCAGAAGTAACGGACACCGGCGTCCGGGTTTTCAAAAATCAGTTTCCGATTCTTTTCGCGAATGGCCGGACAAGGATATCCGGCAGACTCAAAAATCTCATAGACTTTTTCGCCCAGTCGGCCTTTCGGCAACGCAATATTTAACATCTCAGGCATCCCGATCCGCCCCTTTCTGCGTTAAATCCAGCCGCTGCACATACGTGGTGCCGTCCTCGTTGCCCACGCGCTGCACACTCACGCTCTTTGACTGCTGCGTGATCGTTTTGACCTGCTGGGCCAAAACAGAAAGCGGCGTATCCGTGTCATATACAATCAAAACGTCGACGTCGTGTTCCCGGCTTTGTCTGGATATGCGCTCAATACGGTCTAAATAAACCGCAAAGCCGATCGCACCGCCATGGCGCTTCAGTTTTCGAACCAGTCCGTCATACCGGCCGCCCGACAACACACAATCGGCACATCCCGATACAAAACCGCGAAAAACAATCCCGCTGTAATACTGCATATCGCTGCCCGCAGAAAAATCAATCCGAACATACGGCGCGTATCCGAAAAGCTGCAAAAAGGCATATAATTCTTTTAACTGCTCCACAGCCTCGGTCATCTGCGGATTGAGGCTCATCGCTTCTAACTGTGCCAACGCGCTCTCGACCGGTTCGTACATCTCGGCTAACTGGCACAAAATCTGCTGCCGCTGCGCGTCTACACCAAACTGAGCGCACAATTGCGACACGCCGCCTTTCGATTTGGAGCACAGGCATTTCATCATCTGTTCCCGCTGCACCGCAGTCAAAGCGGCATCGTCAAACAACCCGCTCAAATATCCCATATGCGAAAGGTCCAAAATAAAATCCGGACAAATGGTCTGCAAACTTTTTAACGCCAACAAAACAACTTCGCCCGAACAATAGGCGTCCACATCCCCGATACATTCCAGTCCGGCCTGCATAATTTCTCGGAATTCATGGCTGGCAGGATCCGTCCGGTATACATTTTCGTCATAACAGACTTTCTCCGTCCCGCCGTCCCGCGCGCTTTTGACAATCGACAACGTCACGTCGGGCTTCAGCGCCATCAGCTGCCCCGAAGCATCCGTAAACGTAATAACATTTTCGGACAGCAAAAAGCTCTTATTCTCTGCATATAGATCATAGGCTTCAAACTGATTCATCTTAAACGGACGATAACCGTAAGAAGTATAGATCGACCGCAGTTCCAACACTGTTTTTTCGCGTTGGTTCAATACCTGCATCGGCTGCGCCATCATTCATCCCTCAATATCTATCATCATTTTAATCTCATTCACGGCAGTCCACCGCCACAACGTTTCTGCCGCACAAAAAACAGGATCCACTTTTGTGTATGAAACCGTCTTTGTAGCCGTTCCGCCCGAAGACCGAGCATCCCGACAGGTCCCATCTGTCTACAATAAATAATATATCTATTTTATTATAGAATTAAAATGCCGATTCGTCAATAGCGTTGTGAATATTTTCATGAAAATTTTTGAACCCGGACTGCTTTATTTTTGTATATTTTTGCAGTTTTAAAAAATAAGAACATCAACAAAAAACTTTTAAACATGAAAATTACTTCATTTTTTGAACCAAAAACTAAAATCAGCATCATAAAAAATGAATAAATATTCTTTTTTTTTAGTATACAGCAAGGCGGCACGGAAATCCCGTACCGCCTGTCACTTATAACATATCCTGTTTTTTGATCCAATGCCCGCATGCTGTACTTTCTTCTCTTCCCCGCCTTGGATTCGGCAACCGCATTAGGCCCTCAACCGAAAAGACGACTCCTTGATAAGCTCACCGTTTTGAGAACCCAAGCAACACCGTTTGAAAACAACGTTCATGGCCTTTCCCGGCGCGCCGATCCGAAAATCGCGGCAAGATCAAACGCGAAAACTGATTGCCTTATTGAGGCTGATATTCAAAAGAAGGCATGAGCTGCAATTTAAATAAGTTCTTCTGGTGCAACTCGTCAATGCGCGCTTTGACCGCCGCATCATCACATTCTCCGGTACGGACATACCGATCTAAAACCTCGTAGGTAAAGCCCAGTTTTTCTTCATCGGTCTGACCGCAAAGGCCATCCGACGGAACCTTATCTACAAACATTGACGGCAATCCCAATACCCGGCCGATCTGGCGCACTTCCTGCACGGTCAAATGCGAAAGCGGACTGAAATCGCCGACACTGTCTCCATACCGCGTTGAATACCCGATCCAATCTTCAGACAAGTTACAGGTGTTGACAACACGCCCGTTTAAAGTCTGCGATACGGCATATACCGTAGACATCCGCAACCGAGCCGGCAAATTAAATAAAGTTTGCTGCGAAAGCTCTCCGACCTGCTGCTCCAATTCTGCCGTCAGCCCCTGAAAAGCCGACCCGATATTAACTTCATAATGCGGGATTTGCAAGAAAGAAACCAACGCCCGCGACACATCAATATCCGACTGAACCCCGTTGGGCATTAATACCCCTACAACGCGTTCCCGGCCCAAAGCCTGCACACACAGCGCCGCAGCAACCGAACTGTCTTTTCCGCCGGAAATCCCTAAGACCGCCCGACATCCCGGACCGTTCTGTTCAAAAAACTGCCGAATCCAACAAACAACCTCTTCTTTTACCCGCTCTGCATCAAAACTCATAGGATCACTCCGTTCTGCAATCAATCAATACCGTCAATCTGACAACAATGTACGGTCATTGGCAAATTCTGCGCCGCTGGCCCGCTCGAACATTTGCAGCAAATCTTCTACGGTCAGTTTTTGTTTTTCTTCTCCGCTCACATCGATAATGATCTGGCCTTCATGCATCATAATCAACCGATTCCCGTGCGTGATCGCCGCTTTCATATTATGCGTGACCATCATGGCGGTCAGATTATTTTCGGCAATAATGCGGTCGGACAATTCCAAAACTTTTTCTGCCGTTTTGGGGTCTAAGGCCGCGGTATGCTCATCTAACAACAATAATTTGGGACGCTGTAAAGAAGCCATCAACAGCGTTACAGCCTGCCGTTGTCCACCTGACAACAGCCCAACTTTTGAAGTCAACCGATCTTCCAAACCCAGCCCCAGAGACTGCAGTTTGCGGCGATATGCTTCACGCTCTTTACGGCCGGATCCCCAGCTAAATCCGTGGAATTTACCACGACGCTGCGCCAACGCCATATTCTCATCGATGCCCATGGTGGAAGCTGTGCCCATCATCGGATCTTGAAAAACACGTCCGATAAACTTGGCCCGCTTATGTTCCGGCATTTTGGTAATATTGATCCCGTCAATC
>WHHJ01000089.1 GCA_014872655.1 Clostridia bacterium | reverse complement strand
ACTGAAAAGACGGCAATAGAATTTTATTGAAAAAAATAATCACAATGTTTTTTTTGTGTGGTTATTGTAACATCTTTATTTGGATGTACAAAAAAACATAATTGTTCTTACATCCGGATGGATCAGTTTGCAGAAAACTGGAATTTGGCTGCGGAGGAGTCTCCGACTGGAATTACTCAAGGGAAAAAAACTGAAGAGAACGGAAAAAATTACATATTTAGTACACCAGGAATTACTGTTTTTCAATCTGATGGTTATCTTTCAGCTTTGGAATATACTGCAGAAGATCTTACTCAAGTAGATGACATTATAACAGAATTGTTTACTCTTTTTCCGGTAAATTTTGGAGATCGGGGTGCTTCGGCAGCTATTAGAACTTATCACGAGATCAGTGATCAATATATTCAGCCTTTTATAGAAGGGTTTCGAGTGGAGTTTAAAAGGGTGAAGCGGGTACAAGATGTTTCTTATACTCTGACTGTTTTATACGGATATGAAGGCGGTGTTTCCGTTGCAAACAATGTTTCTGAAGGAATGTATGGCTTTGATTTAACATTAGATCAGGTTGTCGAACGTTATAATTCTGTAGTACATAAAAATTTCCGTAATAAAATTTACTATAACGGATTTGATATTATCGATCCGGACTCATTTATTTCTTCAGAAGAGAAGTTTTTTGGAGGACATTCCGTAAAAGAAGTATTTTATCCTTATCGTAATGGTTCTAAGGTGACTTTATGGTTGGATGCTTCTTCTAAGGTTTGCGGCGTATTTGTGCTTGTTCCTGCAAATTTATATGCAATGGATGCGCTAAAAACAGATCAGGTCAACAATCGGATGTGGTTATGGACTAACGCTTGTTTAGGGTTCTCATCTGATAAAACGGATTCTAGTTTCGGTGGTTTATTCAATCCAGGAGAAACCGGACATACTTATCAAAGCGGAATTACTTATGTTGCATCAAAAACAGAAACAGGAGCAGTGTTTGGCTTTATTCCGTCAAGCTATGAATTTTCTGAGAAAATATTGGACTGGTTTGATTTTATTCCTCTTAATTGAATTAAAAAAACAAATAGCAGATACAGAAAGTCGTATCTGCTATTTGTTTTTTGCTTTTTTAACATGGACAGGACCTTCCTCGGTATCGCAGACAGTGAGAATTTTTTCTGTTAGCAATTTGCACGTACTTGCTTTGATTGCAAGATCTAAAACAGCCGTGGTTGGTTTCTGGGAACCAGATGCTTCATTTTGAATTTTTTCGGTTTCTGTGATTGATTGATACAGTATTTCTTGCTGATTCTTACAGAAAAGATCAAAAAACTGTTCAATAGACATCTTTTCCAGATAAAAATCGATTAACGTTTTAATCGAAGAAATAGGCAGAACTTGTTTTAATACACAAATAATAATTAATTTGGCAATATGCTCTCTGGAATATTTCTTTTTAACAGGGGCTGGAATAACACCTAATTTAACATAATTATTGATGATAGAAGATGTAATAAACTTTGTGGTGTCATCAAAATAGAAAGATAGATAACTGCCCACTACAGATACCACCTGGTCCATATATAACTCAATAGCTGGAAGATCTTTATAATGAAGCGCTTGTTGTTGCTTTAAATGATCACTCCACGCATAGAGATTTTTAATTACATCTTGGTTCATGGTAACTCCCTGCCTTCCAATGATATTATAACAGGTTGTTTCCGTTTTGAAAATGCAAGTCGTGTTTTTTTTACAAAAAAGTTGTATTTTCAGAATTGTTTTTGTTTGGAATTTGTGAAATGAATAGAAAATGATATTGACACAATCTTGTTTATGTGGTATACTCGTTTTGTAAACCAGATAGAAAGGTGTGTTGACATGGGATTTGAAATTTTAACGGATTCTTCTTGTAACTTAACAGATGAACAAATCAAAAAATATCATTTAAATATTATTTCCTTAACTTATCATATTGGCGATGAGGCGTTTCACAGTTATCAAAAAAATGTAGATACGGATTTAAAAAGTGTTTATACACGCCTGCGCAATAAAGATCATATTACAACGTCTTTAATCTCATATGAAGATGCCTACAATGCAATGGATGAGATTCTGGAGCGCGGAGAAGATGTTTTATATTTAGGTTTTTCTTCCGGGATCAGCGGCAGCTTCCAAAATGCATGTAATGTAGCAGCTGATTTAAGAGAAAAGTATCCGGAAAGAAAGTTATATTGCGTAGATACATTATGTGCTTCGATGGGCGAGGGATTGTTGGTTCATTATGTTGTACAGTTAAAAAATACCGGTGCTGATATTGAAACTTGCCGTGACTGGGCTGAGCAAAACAAGTTAAAGGTTTGTCATAGTTTTACAGTGGATGACTTGTTCTTTTTAAAGCGCGGAGGTAGAATCGGCGCAACAACTGCTATTTTTGGTTCTTTATTAGGGATTAAACCTGTTATGAAGGTAGATAATGAGGGAAAACTTTGCGTGATTGCAAAAGCTCGTGGCCGTAAGGCTTCTTTGGATGCTTTAGTTCAATCGATGAAAGAAAAAGCGGTGGATCCACAAAAACAGACTGTTTTTATTTCGCATGGAGATTGTTTGGCGGATGCAGAGTATGTTCGGGACCAAGTTATGAAACTTTTCGGGGTAAAAGAAGTGGTTATCAATTATGTTGACGCTGTAATTGGAGCACATTCCGGTCCAGGAACATTGGCACTGTTTTTTATGGGAACAGAAAGATAATTTACAGATTCGCGTCAAGTTGCAAAAGCAACTTGACACCTTTTCTTTTGCGTGATATAATAAATCAGAATCTTAATGATTTGATGGGGAAGCGATGATCCCTGCGGAGTGTATATCCAGTTTTGTTTATGCCGACCTGCCGGGTTGCTTGCCCGCAGGCGGCATTTTATATTTTGTTAGGAGAGAATTAAGAGCATGAACGCATGGAGAGGTTTTAAAGGGAATATTTGGCAGTCCGAAATTAACGTCCGGGATTTTATTCAGAATAACTATACTCCTTATACAGGCGATGAGTCCTTTCTGGAGGGACCGACGGCAGATACGACTGCTCTTTGGGATAAAGTATTGGATTTATCGAAAAAGGAACGCGAAGCCGGCGGCGTGCTGGATATGGATACAAAAGTAATATCGACGATCACTTCGCATGGTCCTGGATACTTGGATAAAGAAAAAGAAAAAATTGTGGGATTACAGACGGACGAGCCTTTCAAAAGATCCTTGCAGCCATATGGCGGGATTCGTATGGCGACGAAGGCTTGTAAAGATAATGGATACGAGGTTGACCCTGAAGTTGTAGACTTTTTTACGGAACACCGTAAAACACATAATGCCGGAGTTTTTGATGCGTATACTCCTGAAATGCGTCGTTGTCGGTCGAATCATATTATTACAGGTTTGCCGGATGCTTACGGCCGTGGTCGAATTATTGGAGACTACCGTCGTGTTGCGTTGTACGGAGTTGACCGACTGATTGAAGATAAAGAGGAACAAAAAAATTCTACTCGTGTTATTATGTATTCGGATGTGATTCGGGAGCGCGAAGAACTTTCCGAGCAGATTCGTGCGTTGCAGATGTTAAAGCAGCTGGCGCAGATCTACGGGATAGATATTTCTCAGCCGGCTCAGAATACGAAAGAGGCTATACAGGCGTTATATTTTGCTTATCTGGCTGCAGTAAAGGAACAAAACGGTGCAGCGATGAGCTTAGGTCGTACTTCTACTTTCTTAGATATTTATGCAGAAAGGGATTTAAAAGAAGGAACCTTCACGGAATCTGAAATCCAAGAGTTTGTGGACCAGTTTATCATGAAACTGCGGCTGGTAAAGTTTGCCAGAACGCCTGAATATAATGCTATTTTTGCTGGGGATCCGACGTGGGTTACCGAGTCCATTGGCGGAATTGGAACAGACGGCAGACCGATGGTAACGAAAATGTCGTATCGGTATCTGAATACTTTGAACAATCTGGGAGCGGCGCCGGAGCCGAATATGACGGTGCTTTGGTCGGATTTATTGCCGGAAAAATGGAAAAAATATTGTGCAAGAATGTCTATTCGTCATTCTGCGATTCAATATGAAAATGATGAAGTTATGCGTCCGCTGCATGGAGACGATTATGCGATTGCCTGTTGCGTATCCTCGATGAAAGTCGGCAAGGAAATGCAGTTTTTCGGAGCAAGAGCAAATCTGGCAAAATGTTTGTTGTACGCAATTAACGGTGGTGTTGATGAAATTACCGGCCAGCAGGTAGGACCGAAATTCCGTCCTGTTACATCAGAGTATTTAGATTATGATGATGTATGGGATAAATATAAAGATATGATGCAGTGGTTGGCTAGTGTATATGTAAATGCGTTGAATATTATCCACTATATGCATGATAAGTATTGCTATGAACGGTTACAGATGGCGCTGCATGATAAAAATGTAAAACGTTGGTTTGCAACAGGAATAGCAGGATTCTCTGTTGTTGTGGATTCCTTAAGCGCTATTCGATATGCAAAGGTCAAGCCGATTCGCAACGAAAACGGATTGGTTGTAGAGTATGAAGTAGAAGGGGATTTTCCAAAATACGGAAATGACGATGATCGCGTTGACGAGATTGCAAAAGAAGTTCTGCATACGTTTATGCAATTTTTGAGAAAGAACCATACTTATCGCGGAGGTATTTTAACAACATCTATCTTGACGATTACTTCGAATGTTATGTATGGTAAAAATACAGGATCTACTCCGGATGGCAGAAAAGCCGGCGAGGCATTTGCTCCAGGTGCAAATCCGATGCATGGGCGGGACCGGAACGGAGCCGTTGCGTCTTTGGCCTCTGTGGCGAAGTTGCCGTTTATGGATGCACAAGACGGGATTTCAAATACGTTTTCGATCGTTCCGGATGCTTTGGGAAAAACGGAAGAAGAAAAAGAAAATAATCTTGTTGGAATGTTGGACGGCTATACAGAAAAAGGCGGTCATCATTTGAATGTAAACGTCTTTTGCCGTGAAACTTTGTTGGATGCACAGGCGCATCCGGAAAAATATCCGCAACTGACGATTCGTGTGTCCGGTTATGCTGTAAACTTTATTAAATTGACTAAAGAGCAACAGGATGAAGTCATTGCAAGAA
>WHHJ01000088.1 GCA_014872655.1 Clostridia bacterium | reverse complement strand
TATTGGTTGGCGGTCTGTATTTCTTGGTTTTCTTCATTAAAGAAAAATTTGGCAAACAGATTTTTTCCGTGTTGCAAAAAGTCGGTCATATCATCGGTTTTGCATTGGAATGGCTCTATCGCTTGATTTGCCGTATTTTGGGTATTGACCCGGACCGTTTCTTTGCGCGTGGCAAAGACAAACGTTCTTTCCGACGTAGAAGAAATGTCGAAGAGGACGGCATCAATTTGGCCAAACCGATCGGTAAGCGTTACAAAGACATGCAAGACAATCTGCAGCGCATCCGGTTCATTTATCGGAAGTTTTTGCAAAAGATTATCAAAAAGGGACATAAATTCAAATATGCCCGTACCCCTGTTGAAGAACGCGCACTTTTGATTGAAGAAGAATATCTGGAAAAGGAAGATCAGCAATTTCTCGTCAATCTATATGTTGACAATCGCTATGCCAGACCGGAGCGTGTCCACATTACAGATGATGACGTCGAGGTATGCCGTAACGTAAAATAAACATGACGTACCAACGCTGCTGACAAATTTCTAAAATCAATGTTCCATTGACAACAAAAGGGCTTCTCTTCAGAGAAGCCCTTTTGTCTGTCAGTTGTTTACTGACCGAAATTTTATTTTTTTAATTTGACTGAAGTAAAATAAAAAAAGTAACTATATAAAAATTTTTCAGCGTTCGCCCTACCCTATTTCTAATGTTTTTCATTTGTTGAGTAGAATGTAATCATATAGCCATCATAATAAATCTGCGCTTGTACCTCAGCAGGATAGAGGGTCCGCCTCCGAACAATTGAACCGTCCAAATCCGAGATACCTTCAAATTGAATATTGCATCTATCAGCCTCCGTAGTTAAATGGATATAACAAACCCCTCCTAAGGGTTAGTTGTGAGTTCGATTCTCGCCGGGGGTGCCACTAGTACCGCATATTTACTGAGTTTTCGGTGATTATGCGGCATTTTTATTTTTCTTTCTGCCTTTTTGTGAGTTCAATTTTACCATATGTTTTTTACTAATGGGAAACGAACTGATTTTTGTATTTTGCTAAGAAATTTTAATTTTTGCTAATTGCGAATTAGCGTGTTTATGGAACGACGCTTCGTTTCCTACGATTTAGCGCCAATTAACTGCGATAACATTTGCTGCAGTTCCGGAGATTTTTGCAACTTAATCAATGTAGATACATTTAAAGCAGACTGTGCCTCTTTGGAAGCCTGTATGTTCCTTAAATCCGCCTTGATATTATAGAACTAGTTTTCAATTTCATTGCATTTACTTTTCTGTCCTCGTCTAATATATGAGCATAAATATCTGTTATCATATAAATCTGATCGTGTCCGTTGTCTCACTGTGTCGCTTTCAAGTCACCGTGATTGAGTTTTAAATTATATGTTGTGATTGAATGCCTGAGAGAATGAAATACAACATTCGGAAGTCCTGCTATAACTCTTAATTCTTCAAAATCTTAAGCAAAACCCTGTTTTCGCATGGCCTACCGTTGTTCAAAGCAACCACCAATTTGTAGGGCTTTCGCAATGTTTTTTTCAATTTTATCTCCATATATTCACCCATTCGATTTTTCGCATACGGTAAATCAGCGCCATAAGCTCTTGTTTTCTGGGAAGGTCCAAGAAGCGTTCTAAAGATGTAAAAGCGCTTGAATAGAGGAAATCGAGACCTTCTGTTTTGATTTTGATATATAGCTCGTCAACTCGAGTGGCAATGTCTATTTTTAGATCCTTGTTTGATATCATAAGGTATCTTAACATAAACCCGAGGGAGTATAACTGATTTGGCGAAACAATATTGTGCAATCCACGAATATCAATACGCTCGTTACCGATTGTAATAAAACCCATGTCGGAAACATTTAATCTTTCACTTCCACTTCCTTCGGGATAAGACGAAAAGCGGTTTGAATATAAAACTCTGTTTTGTGTCCAATCCGCTTTTTCGGGTAGATTCCTCAGGATACTGTGGGATAGGCAGAGCTCTTGGCACGTATTTGTTATGTTGCGAATCTTATAATCCTCCATGATATAAACCTAGTTGGCAACCGAAAGGTATTCTCCACTGCCGCCGATAACAAGAATTGTAGACACGCCGTTTTCATGCAATTCATGCACTCGGTCGGTAAACGGCGTAATCGTCTCTTTTGGTATCAATTCTTTCATAACCTTATCTTGTATCATGAAATTTGTAGCGCTCCTGTCCTCGTCAATGAGCAGCAGGCGTGCCCCACAGTTTATCGCTTCTAAGATATTTACTGCCTGAGAGATAGATCCCGACGCACAGTCAGTTGAAAAATCTCTTACATCTCCTCCCGGCAACCATTTTATAAAGGGTGAAATGTTAACGTGTTTTGCGCTTCTTCCTTCCTCCGCTGATATTGTTACTGCACTTTCATCGGTGATGCAAAGTTCACGTCCGTCGCCAAGCACATGGTCATATATTCCAGCGGAAATAGCGTCAAGAAGGGTGGATTTCCCGGAATATCCTCCGCCCGTGATAACGGTAACGCCTCGCTTTATGCCCATTCCCCGAATACCGTGAATTTCAATTTCATCTTCCGGCGTGGAATGAAAAGGGATGGCGTCGGTCATGGGAGAATCGCTTCCCTTATAACGCGGCAAGATACTGCCGTTTGCAATAAAAGCACAATAATCGCTTTTTTTAAGCCATGCACGGATAAGGTTTTGTTTTTCGGCAAGTTCGGTTGTGCGAATGAGTGCGGCTGTGTCAAATTCCAAAATAAAACGATCGACTGCATCCGGCAAATCGCGGCAGAGCATTTGAATTGCTTTACGTAGTTTATTTTTTGGAAGCTGTACTTGAAGTGTGAAACAAACACACATTTCCTCATAGTTTATATTTTCTCCGGATAAAGGATACACAGTGATTCCCGAACCATACTCATAATCTCTTTTATGGCACATGGTAAAGTAAGAAGAATTTCTTACAACAATTTCACCGCCTGGCGAAATAAAATAGTATTTGCCGTTTTCATCATCGGGACGTGAACGGTTGTAAAGTGCATCATTGAGTTCGTCAAGATATGTTGTGAAGCGTCTGAAACAGAAATCGGCTATGTGGATTTCGTGTATATGGCTTGATACCGGTATACCCAAAAGGCTGCATGGTATTTGCACATTTACTGTTGGTTTATCGAGCGCTAACTTATGAGTGCGTGATATGAAAAAACCAATATTTTCGTGATAATAGAGTGGAGAATATTCTACCTCAGAGCCGCTTGAAGTAGAAACCAGCATTTCTCCTTCGTACATATCCCTGTATGTGGTGGACTTCGGGTTGATTGATAAAAGAATGTTTTTTAATCTTTTGATAATTATTCCCTCCTGTTGCAGTTCATATACGGCGTGAATGAGATCCCTTTTTGTTTTCAATTATATTTTATTGAAAGATAGATGAATTATAATAGTATGTAAACATAGCTACACCTCTTTCACGTGTATGGATTAGCCTCCAGTAGCTTTGGCGTTTTTACTATTCAAATATGCTTTTTCAGTTTCTTCGCAATCGCAATTCTTGCAATGGATGATTTTTGCCAATCATTGACATTTAGCTTATAGAAGTTAGATAACAACTCAAAACAAAAAACGCACCCTGTTGGGTGCGATAGAAGGAGTACTCTAAAACAAAAAACACACCCACTCGGATGTGCATTTAAATACTTATTTGCCTTAAAAATCAATTTGCAAAAGGCGACATACATGACATCCGATAAATATAAAACTATTCATAATGATCGCCTCCTAAATATATAAATCTACTTTTGACATTTTTATTGTAATCTACTTCATTGTATTTGTCAATACTTTTTTAGAAAAAACATTTTAAGTGTATTTTGTTAAAAAAATAGGACATCGCATAAAGAGAGATTCCCTAAAGTTTTTGTGAAAGGTATTCACTTTTTCCTATAATTATGTTAAAACAAGCATATGATAATGCATTGAATTTGATAATGGTTTGTTAATTGCTTGCTAATTTGAGCTTGAAAAACGAGATAATATTAGCCAATATCTGGTGGCACTCTGTAACATACAAAACTGTTATAAACCGCATGGTTATGCGGATTTTAAGAGGTTGTTAAACACGATATAACACTACGGAAAATACGGTACAGTTTGCTCCTAAGGGTTCGTTGTGGGTTCGATTCTCGCCGGGGGTGCCAAAAAAGACCGTTGTAAGCCGTTTTTTTGATGGCTTACAACGGTTTTTTATTATCTTTTCCCCGGATCGTTCTTCCCTCTCCGCCGGAACGATTTTATACTTTTCCATTGTATGGCTGCTAATTTGCTTTGAACTTAAAAGGCGACAAGGTCAACCCAAGAGCGGTAACGGCATTTTCACTATAGTTCTGCACAAGCCTGGTGCGTTCCGAGCCGGATCGGTATCGGGTCACCACTGAACAGGTGTTCCACATTCAGGCCGAGTGGATGGTGTTGTTATAGGCCGTTCGGTCTCCAAGTGCTAAGTGCGGGCAATATCCGCATAGCTGGCATGCTGAATCAAGCTTCCATAGGGAAAATCGTAGATCACCACCGCACCCAAGATCAGATGGTATCGCAAACAAAACCGAGCGAAGTGCTCCAACTATTGGTGCACAATCGTTCCCTTTCCAGCCTCTGAGTCGAGTTATGAGTGGTAATCGTAGCGTTACAAAGGAATTTTCGCAAAAGAGTTATACTCCTGACTCTAAAAAGCAGCGCCAAACTCGATATTCAAACGATCCATATTCACTTTCATCTGTCCGTCGTTAAACTGTTCGGAATAGCAATCAGCGCGCAGAAGCATACAAACCATCCCTTTCTACTCGTTAAGGTTGCGGGATTCCTCCCCGCGGAGAACCGCCAGGATATGGTGATAAAATTTATCGTTCATCCGGTAACCCTTCTTGTAGACCACTAAGCAGAGAATAGATAGCACAGCCGGTAAGAAAATCATAATAGCCCGCATGCCCAGGATGGTACCGGCGCTCTGTACCTCGTTTGGCACAAAGCCGATTGGATTCAAGCTGGCTGCTGCGATGAAGCCACTGAAAGCGCCTGCAAACTTGACCACGAAGGTCTGGGTAGAGAAGACAATGCTCTCATTCCGAGTACCCAGCTTAAATTCACCATAGTCCACAGCCTCAGCGAGAATAACAGTAACCAGTACCAACATGAAACCAATGCCAATGTTGACGATGGCGCTGCATACGCCAACCAGCAGGATATTTGTAGGGGCAATGTACCCAACCAACAACAGGGCCGCAAAACCCACCACCGGCAGTAGGCAGGACACCACAAAGACGATACCCTTATTGATCTTTTTGGACAGACTGGGGAAGACGGCCAGTGCCGCCATCTGGGCGATGCCAGCAACACCGGTATAAGTAGCATAC
>WHHJ01000087.1 GCA_014872655.1 Clostridia bacterium | reverse complement strand
ATCGGAATCTTTTTTATTAATGATAAGGTATCTTTTTAAAAAAGGATTAACAATATCAAGAATCGGGCTTGTATTTTTTTTTGTTTTATGCTACAATAATCCCAAATAAGGCAATTTTTGCTTTGAAGAGGAGTTACCGAAAAAATGGCTGTATTAGAATTACCCAACATGACCAAGGAACATATCGGACAATATCCGTATTTTCCGACACGGCAACAATTATTTATCTGGCGCAACTGGGAAGCAGTTGCCACAGAAAAACTGGCACAGGTTTTAGGCACCGATGTGCAAACGGTTAACCAATTAGCAGAAGATATGGGGCTACCCGTTCCAGCAAAACTAAACACAGAGTATGCAAAAAGAGGATTTGTAACGATTATTCGTAACAACTGGCACGTTATTCCTTACGAACAGCTTTTGCAAATTTTAGATATGACAAAAGATGAGTTGGCTTACACGCTCAAAGAAGACGACTTTTTGTTTGTAAAATTACAAGACAAGCCGGATGTTCCACCGGTAAAATATGAGCCGCTGACTGAGGAACAAGCCGAGCAAACCAAAAAAGTAAAAGAATGGATTAAAAAATATTTTGACGGTTATCGGGACAAAATTACCGTAAACGACTTTGATTTTATTAAAGATTACGGTAAACCTGCCCGTATCAAAAAGAATGTATCCCCCAAAGCTGTTGTACTGAACGAAAAATGGAACGTCAAAGATCTTTCAAATTGTACCAATGCGGCAGTATTTATTAAAAACTTTAAACAAGATATTCTGAAAGAATGGAATGTGGCGCTGGATGGCTCCGAATTATTTATCACTTTAAATCTGCGCCCTGATGAAACGAAAAAAGCAGAAAGCCATGAAGTAAAAATCTCTCGCAATGGTATTGACATCTACGCGGTAGATGAATGCGGATTGCTAAAAGGCTTAGATTATTTAAAATATCTGGCGGATAAAAATGACAGTTTGTCTTTTGATGAATTGGACATCGTGCGCGACACCCGTTTTGACGTGCGTTATATCTATTCGTATAATGCATTGTACGGAGATGCTCTGATTGATGCCGGCATGGCGTCGTATCCGGACGAATTGTTAAAAGAATATTCCAGAATTGGTATTAACGGCATTTGGATCCATACAGTTTTGTACAAATTGGTAGAATTCCCGTGGGCACCTGAGCTGTCTGAAAATTGGCAGATCAGACAAGAAGGTCTAAAAGCCTTTGTTGACCGTGCCGGACAATATGGTATTAAAGTATACCTGTATCTGAACGAGCCGCGCTCCATGCCGATGTCTTTCTTTAAAGACCATCCGGAATTATTGGGCTATGACAACGGCTATAACGAAGGAACTCTTTGCACCTCTACCCCGGAAGTACAAGCCTATTTGACAGACGGCGTAACGCAATTGTGCAAAAAAGCGCCTCAGTTAGGCGGTTTCTTTACCATTACCGCATCTGAAAATCTGACCAACTGTTACTCACATGTAAATGAAACCCCTTGCCCGCGCTGCAGCAAACGTAAGCCGCATGAAGTACTGGCAGAAGTAAATCTACTGATTGCCCGCGCTGCAAGAAAAGTGAATAAAGACATTAAGGTTCTGGCTTGGAACTGGGGCTGGAACGGACGCATCGAAAGCTGGGATGCGATGGCGGAAGCGATCGGCGATGAAGGCGCTCGCGTGATGTGTACCAGTGAAGAAGGCGTTTCTAAAAATATCGGTGGAGTAGACACCTCGGTTATCGACTACTCTATTTCGTTGGTCGGTCCTGGTGAGAATGCAAAAAATATTTGGTCTATCTGCCGCAAACATCATGTAAAAACAATGGCAAAGGTTCAATTCAATAATACGTGGGAATGTTCTACCGTACCTTATATTCCGGTTGTAGACCTGGTAAAACAACACATGGAAGGATTGGTCGAAAACCAGGTAGATGGTCTGATGATCGGTTGGACACTGGGCGGTTATCCGTCGATGAACCTGGAAGTGATGAGCCAATACTATTGGACCAATGAACAGCCGGATGAAAGTTTGCAAAGTATTTTTGGGGATATGACTCCGGTTATCAAAGAAGCGACCGCAACATTCAGCAAGGCATTCCAGAACTTCCCCTTCCACATCGGGACCCTTTACAAAGGCCCGCAGCACATGGGGCCGTCTAATCCGCTGTTTGAGCACAACTCTCATCTGTGGGCAACCATGACGGGATATCCTTATGATGATTTAGAACAATGGCGTTCTGTTTATCCGATCGATGTTTTTGAAAATCAATTAAAACTGACCGCCGAAGGCTTTAAAGTTGGACTGGATCAGTTACTTGCAAAGATCACCGAAAAAGATCTGGCTCAAAACAAACGTTTGGCAGAATTTGTTGACATTGCTACAGCAACCTACTGCTTGTTCCAGAGTTCCTATCAGCAAACAGTATACAATGTAACCCGAAATGCTTATGACGAAGAGACCGATTCGCAGAAACGGGCACAGATGCGCGCTAAAATTCAACAAATGCTGGATGCAGAAATCGAAATTGCCATGAAGATGTATGCAGTGATGATTCACAACTCCACCATTGGTTATGAAGCAGCAAACCATTACTTCTTCAACAAGTACAGTATGATGGAAAAGATCATCTGCTGTGAATACTTAAAAACAAGATTTCAATAAAAACAAAAGAGACCCAAATGGGTCTCTTTTGTTTTGTAATATCCGGCAGCCTCCTTGCATAATAATTGACAAGGAGGTTGAACAAAGAGATGAACAGTATGATATACAGTCCCGAAGGACTTCAACAAAAAACAGAAGCGCTTTCTTTATCCGCGCTGGAACATGCTAAAAACACAAAACAGATTTTAGAAGCCAAAGCCGTTATGTGCGACAGCGACCATAACCTAATCGTTGACTTGGGAGAAATCAAAGGGATCATTCCCCGAGAAGAAGCCGCGATCGGAATTAAAGACGGCAGCGTAAAAGATATTGCGGTTTTGAGCCGAGTGAATAAACAAATTTGTTTTAAAGTAAATAATATTATTTCCGACGGGACAAAGACTATCGCCTCCCTAAGCCGTTTATCGGCGCAACAGGACGCACTGGAACACATGCTTGCCACTTATTCCAAAGGAGATGTGATTCCGGCTAAAATTACACATTTGGAACCCTTCGGCGCATTTGCTGATATCGGATGCGGTATTGTCGGGCTGATCAGTATTGAAAATATTTCCGTTTCCAGAATCTCGCACCCGAAAGACCGCTTTCACGTAGGGCAAAATATCCTCACTGTGATTAAAGATATTGACAAGCAGCAAAAAAGGTTTTCGTTGTCGCATAAAGAACTGCTCGGAACTTGGGAAGAAAATGCGGCACTGTTTTCGGTTGGGCAAACAGTATGCGGAAAAATACGCTCGATTGAAGATTATGGAATCTTTATTGAACTGACACCTAACTTGGCAGGCCTTGCCGAATATCGAGAAAATACATATCCTGGGCAACAAGCTACAGTTTATATCAAAAACATCATTCCCGAAAAAATGAAAATCAAGCTCAGTATCATCGACCATTTTTCTGCCGAGCCTCAAACCGAGGAGGAAGAACCTTACACATATTTCTTTACCGGCAAGCATATGGATTGCTTTACTTACTCCCCGGCCTGCTGCGAAAAACTGATTCAAACCATGTTCTAAAATAAATTTTATATAAACGCCCTTGACAACCTTTGCCGCCGGACGTATAATATAAGTACTATGGCAAAGGAGTCCGCTATGAATAAAACAATAGATACGCTAAAAAAACACAACAGAATCATCTTGTTTATTTTTGCCGCAATAGAAATCATCACCGGGCTATTTTCTTTTAGTACCGTGGTTGTGATAGACGGAATAAACAATATTCTGTTTGGGGCTTACAGTCTCAAAAAACAAAATAAAACAGCTCGTTTAATCTTATACATCGTCAGTTTGATTGGCAGCATCATACTCTTTTTTATTGGTTTAAACAATCTGACAAAAAATATCGGATATTATGAACAGTCTCCGCAAATATGGGTTTTACCTGTTCCGACCATTGCGTTTTTGTTTAAACTGTTTATCTGCTCCGAAACAGAGGATGTCGTCGCCCGCGAAGAATATAAAACACAATATAAACCCTATGCAAAATTGATGAGGTTATCTGCTGTTTCTACTTGTATTACGGCCGTCGCTGTTGTAGCCTGTTACTGGAGTTATTACATTGACCCCGCAGTGACATTCGGGCTATCTGCTCTCTGTGCAATTGCAGCAATAAAAGAAATTTTGCCGCCTAAAAAACAAAAAACCAAAAAAGAAAAAAGTTCCAAAAAACTTTTTAAAAAACGAAAAAAGAAAGAACTGTCGGAAGACGTGCAGGATTCATCCACACAAAAAGCTTTGGTTTCGGATGTCTCTAACTCTGAAGATCAATAAAACACAAACACTTTAAAATATGGTGAAATAAGAAAACACAAACCGATGAGAAATTATCCTCATCGGTTTGTGTTTTTACTATTTTGATTTATGTATTAATACCTTCTTATCCCTATAGAACAGCTTGCATTTCTAATATATTTGCACCTACATCTTCCGGTTTATGAGCATCCGAAGCAAAGCGAATATCAACATTTTTGTGTTTAAAAACATTCAGCAGGGTTTTATTCATACCCAATTCCTCAAAGCCATAATTTAAAGCAAGGCAGCCGCTTTGTTCTGCATACATGTGATGCGAATTCAATTCATCCGCTAATAGACTATATGTAGCAGTTAAATCATCCATGGAATAATGATGGAAACACTTAATAGAATCTGGATGTGCTACCCCAGAAAACAAACCGCTTTTTGCAAGACGAAATATTAGATTGTAATATTTCCGGTAAATATGTTCAGTATCAATATCATCCCAAAATTCCGCTTTATGGTCAAATCCAAAGCCCTCAACCCAATGTATTGAGCCTACAGCAAAATCAGAGTTAAAGGAGTTCAGAATATCGCCAATTAACTTTTCATATTCAGGAAAGTAGCACACCTCAAGTCCCCATTTTATTTTTACAGGAAACTCTATGTTTCTCATTTCGGAAATAAGTGCTTGAAAATCTTTTATAGAGAGTTTTACTTTGCTTTTATACCAGTTTTTCTGATAATCACTGTATTCACAAATAGAAGCATACATGGGTGTAAACTCTACAAAACGGTGAGAATGTTCTAACAGATAAATTTCATCTATTCCAACACTTACAGCTCTCTTAACAAATTTTTCTATCCATTCTTTTGTATAAGGACCTTTTTCAATATGAATATGCACATCAGTCATAACAAAACCTTCTCTCGATTATTATTTGTAAAAAAGCTTTCTCACACATTCCACAATGAACGTGTTTATTGCCATAAACCAAAAGATAGTCGGAGTTAAGGATTTTTACAGCAATACCTTTGGGGATATTCTGCCGTGCTTCGTGTGCTTGTTATCCGATTATACAAAATAGACTTCAGCACATAATTGTTATATCCTTATCTATTTTCTTATATTACATC
>WHHJ01000086.1 GCA_014872655.1 Clostridia bacterium | reverse complement strand
CAAGTCATTAAAATTGTCCACGACGCACTCACCTCGTTTATGGGGTCCGAACATGATCGAATTCGAGGTTCTTCTCATCCTCCGACCGTTGTGATGATGTGCGGCTTACAAGGTGCCGGAAAAACAACCCATGCGGCAAAGCTTGCTCTTTATTTTAAAAACATGAATAAGCGGCCATTACTTGTCGCTTGTGATATTTACCGCCCAGCTGCTATCCAACAGCTGCAGATCTTAGGAGAAAAGATATCTGTTCCGGTATTTACAATGCCGCCGGACACCTCTCCGGTTGAAATTGCCAAACGTGCGGTTCAGCATGCAAAAGATCACGGCAATGATATTGTCTTTTTAGATACCGCAGGCCGACTGCATATCGACGAAGTGCTGATGAAAGAACTCGAAGATATCCGTGCTGAGGTCAACCCGGACGAAATCTTGCTGACCATTGACGCCATGACCGGACAAGACGCGGTTACCGTAGCAAAATCCTTTAACGAGGCGCTCACGATTACCGGCGTTATTTTAACGAAAACGGACGGAGACACTCGGGGCGGCGCGGCGCTTTCGGTCAAACATGTTACCGGCAAACCGATTAAATTTGTCGGAACAGGCGAAAAGCTGGGAGACATTGAACCCTTCCATCCGGACCGTATGGCGTCCCGTATTCTTGGAATGGGCGATATGCTTTCTCTTATTGAAAAAGCTGAACAGGCTTTCGATGAAAAGCAAGCTGCTCAATTAGAAGAAAAAATTATGCAAAACCGATTTGACTTCAACGATTATCTCGACAACATGAAGCAAATCAAAAATATGGGCCCGATTGATAAACTGATCGGCATGATTCCGGGCGTGAATGCAGCAGCCCTCAAAGATGTTCAAATCGATGAAAAGCAAATTGCACATACGGAAGCCATGATTTTGAGCATGACAGCAAAAGAACGTTCTGACCCAAGCATTATCAATGCCTCCAGAAAGCGCAGAATTGCCGCCGGCAGCGGCCGTACGGTAGAAGAAGTGAACCGGCTGTTAAAAGGCTTTGACCAGATGAAAGAAATGATGAAACGTTTCGGCGGGAAGAAAAACCGGGTCAAAAAGCACAAGAAAAAGAAAAAATAGTGGATAACGCAGAAATAGTTTTACTATTTTCTATGTTCCTATAAAAACATTAAATGAGAGGAGTGAAGGTACATGGTAAAAATCAGACTTCGCAGAATGGGTGCACACAAGAGCCCTTATTATCGTATCGTAGTCGCAGACGCACGCAGCCCCAGAGACGGAAAATTTATTGAGGAGATTGGCACGTACAATCCGCTCACAGAGCCGTCCACCATCACCATTGATGCTGAAAAAGCAGCAGAATGGATCAAAAAGGGCGCACAGCCGACAGAAACGGTAAGAACTATTCTGAAAAAGAACAATATTCTCTGATAGGTGCCGGAAAGGATCAAAACAATGGAAGAACTTATTCTTTATATTGTAAAGAGCATCGTATCAAATCCGGACGCGGTTTCTGTTGAAGAGGGCGGCATGAGAGAAGAGGCTGTCATTTACAACTTAAAAGTAGCCGACGAAGATAAAGGATTTGTCATCGGGAAGCACGGAAAAGTCGCCAAAGCGTTGCGCACGGTTGTAAAAACCGCCGCAAACAGACAGGGAAAACGGATCAATATTGATATTATATAATATTGAAAATTGCTGATGTTTACGATGTAACGATATCATCAATCGTTTTATTCAACGCCATAAAAAGCGAATCATTTTCCCTAACTGAAGGTGTCGTTTTCGAAACAATAAGTCAGGCACTCTCCGGACGGAAGCGCCTGACTTCATTTTTATTCTATTATCACAATAAAGGGAGCAATTCCATGGATCTGATACAAACAGGAAAAATCATCAACACTCACGGCATTAAAGGAGAAGTCAAAGTAGAATCCTGGGCACAAACTCCGGAAGTTTTACTGCAATTAAAAACCTTTTTTATTGATCATCAAAAATATACCGTACGCCAGGCACGTGTGCATAAGGGGTTTGTATTGATTCTGTTTGACCAAGTTTCGGACATGAATACGGCCCAAACATTAAAAAATAAAATCCTATATGCCGATAAATCTGATTTTTCCTTACAAGAGGATGAATATTTTATCGAAGATATCATCGGCCTGCAAGTGATCGATGTTGACACGCATGAAGATTATGGCCATATTGTCGAGGTTCTGGTCACCGGAGCAAACGACGTTTATGATGTGGTAGATGACACGGGTCGCCACCGGTTAGTGCCGGCCATTCCGGACTGTATCATAAAAACAGATCTTCCAAACCAACAAATGCTGATTCGGCCATTGAAAGGGTTGTTTGATGTATGATTTTTAATATAATGACCATTTTTCCAGACCAAGTGGATGCCTTTCTACAAACCAGTATTATCGGCCGGGCACGCAGCGCGCAGAAAATCACAGTAAATTGCTACGATATCCGAAATTATACGCAAGACAAACATCGCCGTGTTGACGACTATGCCTACGGCGGCGGCTACGGAATGGTCATGCAGGCCGACCCCATTTGCCGATGCTATGATGATATTTGCAAAACTTACCCTGATACCCACGTTATTTATATGTCTCCAAAAGGAAAAAAATGGACACAGCATCGTGCTCGGAAAATGTTGCGATACCCTTCTCTCACGATTCTTTGCGGCCACTATGAAGGGGTGGACCAACGCGCAATTGACCTGATCGGCGCAGAAGAGATTTCCATTGGCGATTATGTAATGACCGGCGGAGAATTAGGTTCGATGGTCATAGTCGATACAGTATCGCGTATGGTGGACGGCGTTCTATCCAGCCCGGAATGTTATGAAAAAGAAAGCATATACAGCGGGCTGTTAGAATATCCGCAATATACCCGTCCCCCGGTATACCGCGGGCTGAGCGTTCCGGAAGTACTGCAAAACGGTCACCACGCAAAAATTGAAGAATGGAAATTGGAGCAATCCCTTTCTATTACTCAGCAGCGAAGAAAAGACTTATACCGAAATTATTTAAAAAAACAAAAAAAATAATCATATTCTGTCGGAGAGAACATCTTTCCTGTTTTTTCTGCAAATACATTTTTGAATCTTCTCTTCAACGAATATGATTATTATTTGTAATAGATTCACTTTTTTTCAGATTCTAACATCTGCTGAATACGTTCTACCACATCCGCGACCGCACCCAATGTGTGATCACATACAACGACACCCAGATGTTTTAAATCTTCTGCTGCGTTTTGCGGTAAAAAGGAATGTCCTGCCGTTTTCAGCATTTGCTCATCGTTGTAATAATCCCCCAGCGCAAAAGTATTGCAAAGAGGAACCTGCAGCATCTGAGCTAAACGAACCAATCCGGTTCCCTTATTGACATCTGAACGAAGAACTTCCAACAGCACTGCGCTGCTTTGTAAACACACTAAATCGGGAATCTTCATCTCCCGCAAAAAACTTAAAACCGTCAAAAGCTCCTCAGGTTGTCCGCCAAATAAAACTTTATACCACGGAAAAGCAATCTTGTCAACATCTGGCTCATAAATACTTTTCATGCATAAAGAATCGGCCATAGCCGTCTGATAATTGTGCGTCGTACAATATAATTTCCGTTCCTGAAAAATGACACACTGTGTTTGCGGAAACTGCTTGTTTGCCTCCACAACAAGTCTTTTTGCATTCGGGGTTTCAATCCCCACATCATACAAAACCCGGTCGGAGGCAAAATCATAAAGCATCGCCCCATTAAATAAAATTGCCGGAACATTTTTAGGAATATCTTTTGCTATTTTTTTTGCCGCCGTGATACTTCTGCCGGTGGCAATCGTAAACAGACCCCCGTTATCCATAAAATAACGTACTGCGTCTAAATTGCGCTGCGGCAAGGATGTTCCCGCGCCAAAAAAGCTTCCATCCAAATCGCTGACCAGCAAACATCCCTCAAATATTTTCATATCTTTCATCCTTTCATATGCCTACGTCCATTATAATTGTTTTTTTAAAACATTTCAAGTGTTGTGCAACATTGTTTATAAAACAGTAAAAAATATGATTATTTGTTACAAATACCTATTGCAATATGGATGAATTTATGGTAAAATAAATGCGTTAAAAAAATATCCGGGCGTGGCGCAGTTTGGTAGCGCGCTTGAATGGGGTTCAAGAGGCCGCAAGTTCAACTCTTGTCGCTCGGACCAAAACAATGCTGAACCCAACGATTGGGTTCAGCGTTTTTTTATCTTTGATTAAGGGATTATGTTCTTTGGCCGTAACTATTCTGCAAAAGGAATTGAACTAACTGTCACCTTTAACAGAATTTATTTTGCAAAAGGTCTTCTATGGCAAAATGTTTGGTTGTACATAAACGGCAGTAGCAAATTTTTTGTCTTTTACACAGTGCAACATATAAAATTGGATATATTCAAACCACACAGATTATTATCAGAAAGGATGATCAACATGGCTCAAGTTGATAAACAACAAATCGAAAAATGGGTTGCTGTAAAGCAAAAATGGCTGGCCTTTTCTCTCAGTATGTGCGGAGCATACTTAAAAGATGATCAAATCACTTTTTATCATCAATTCTTAGGTCAGGGCACGGATGTAAATGTTTTGGACAAAAACTATGATTGGTGTATCGATTTTACACCGCTGATTAAAGATTTCTGTGCAGGGAAATTGACAAAAGAACAAACCGTTGCTCGTATTGAAGAAGAATTAAACCGCATGATCGGATAAAAAAAGACAGGCTTTGCCTGTCTTTTTTTATCTGTTACTTTAAATCATTAAGAAACAAATTCATTGGGATCACAATATTTCCCCTCTTGTATCACTGCAAAATGCACATGCGTTCCCTGGACGGTCTCAGAGGCTGCACTGGTTCCCGTATAGCCGATTAAATCTCCTGCCGAAACGGTTTGATCTTTTTGAACGGCAACATCTTCAGATAAAGACTGATATACGGTTCGAACACCATCTGCATGCAGCAATACAACGGTTTGCCCCATTAGTCCGTCCACATAAACATCCTCTACTGTTCCATCTGCGGCCGCAAAAACGGAGACAACATCGTCAGAGCAATAATCTATGCCCTGATGTAAACGCCAATCTTGCAGTGTTTCCGAAAAAACAGGAATCGATCCCGAATATTCCTGGCCAACAGGACAATCTGCCGGTGACTGATAGGAAACAGCTTTTTGCTGGCTTTCCGATTCCTCTTGCCCGCCCTCTTCACTCTCAGAGGTTTGTCCCTGCGTATTGGTATTTACTTGAGAACTGTCAGACATATCAATTTGCGTATCATCCTCGTCCCATTCGGGAGTTTGTCCCGTATAATTTTGGTCTGTGTTGTTTTCCACCACTTCCATCGGATCGGAGGTGTTTTCTGTCGTAAGCACAGCAATCAAAACCCCGGCGCCCAACAGAATTCCCAGACTGACAATCATGGTGATATAAAAAACTTTATTTTTAAAAAATGCGGCAATCATTGTGGAACGTTTCCTGTAAAAATCATTCATAAAAAACTCTCCTGCTCTTTATAACTTATCTACGCTTATATTTTCCATAAAAAAC
>WHHJ01000085.1 GCA_014872655.1 Clostridia bacterium | reverse complement strand
TCTCACTATTGCGCAGCTTCTGTTCTTGGATTTGATCCTCCAGGGCCTGGTTATCAGACTCCGTTGCAGAAATCGCAACCATCATCGATATCACACTGACAGTTGATACAATCAAAACAATCAGCAAAAAAATCCGTAACAAATACTTACTTTTCATCTTTTCCCCTGGGAACCTTTTCCCTTTTCCCTTCTTTTCGATCAACCTTTTTCTTTTTTATTTTCCGAAAAATACGAAGAATAAAATTTTTTATCCGAAACAAAAAGCGTCTTAAAATCGGAAACAAAAACCTTCCCACACTCAAATAATATGCGAGGGCACCTATCAATACGGACAACAATGCAAAAAACCGCACCTGTCCTCGGTTAAAAATAAACAAATAAATAAAAGTAGGAATCGAGCACAATAAAAAATAAATAAAATCCTGAAAAAAAACAGAAACTTTTCCGCCACTAAAGACCCGTATACTCGAAATATATCAAACAATAGTCCAAAAACGATTCCTAATAAAATACCAAATAAAAAAAGCTGCAATTGAGCCTGATTTGAATATTCCATAAGGCACTTTACCGAAAGAGCTTACGGAAAGGATGCTCATCTTTTTTTGCCGCTTTATCCTGATACTCAATTGCGCAAATAAAACCGCACACAACAACCTCGCCAATGTCCAGTGAAAGACTTTCAATATGAAGACCTGTCCCCCGAACTGTCATATGCCCAAGTTGAGTGCCGATACTAATCACCTTATCGTCAAAACGATCAACATCTTCAACACCTGTAACCGTTAAAGATTTCCGATTCTCTATAAAGACGTTGTTCATTTTTTGTATTTCAATTTTTTCAGCCATATTATAATCCCCTCCTGTCTTTATATATGCATTTGGGGATATATAATATGACTCTTAATTTTCTCCCAGCACGCGATACATCGCCGATGCCTCGGCTTTTCCTGCATGCTCAGACACGGAAACAACTTCGATTTTTGTGGACTTGTTACCGAATGTAATTTCAACAATGTCGCCGATTTTTAAATCGCAGGAGGGTTTAGCTATTTTATCATTTACCTTTACACGCGCCCCCGCACATGCCTCATTTGCCACGGTTCTCCGTTTAATCAAACGAGAAACCTTCAAATATTTGTCTAACCTCATCATTTTAACCGGTTCTTCCTGCCCTGAAAAACAAGGCAGGAGAACAAAAAATCATTTTTAATTATTTAATGCTGTCTTTCAAAACCTTACCAGCTTTAAATACCGGAACTTTCGAAGCAGGAATCTTAATGGTCTTAGCAGGATCCTGAGGATTTCTTCCCTCTCTTGCAGCTCTCTGACGAACTTCAAAACAACCAAATCCTACCAACTGAACTTTGTCGCCAGCTTTCAATGCTTCTGTAATTACATCGATAGTTGCTTCGACAACAGCAGTTGCCTCTTTCTTTGATACATCAACTTTTTCTGCTACTGCAGCAATCAAACCTGTTTTGTTCATAACTTCTTCTCCTTTAAATGTTTTTATAGTTAAATGATAAAATATAACTCAACTTAATACTTCGTTTCAGATTCTTTTTCTACAGAATCAATAAAACGATTACATGCAAAATACAGGGATTCCTCCGCATCTACACCACAATCTGAACATAATCCAACAACAGACAACAACAATTCGCCTATCTGATCTGATACAGAACGTTTCTCCCCTTGCAAAGCTTCTATTTGCTGTAATTGATCCATAACAGCTTGTTTATGCGTTAACCAAGACTGTGTATGCGTACTCTTATCATTCCCCAATTTTTCACATTTTTTCATCAACTTCTGAGCCCGCATCAAGGAAGGCAAAGTTCTGCTGACACTCCGTAACACATCCGCTTGAGAGCGCTGAGATTTCTCTTCCTTCTTAATCTCATCCCAGTTTTTTAAAACAGTCTGACTATCGTGAGCAACAACTTGTCCAAAAACATGTGGATGTCGATGAATCATCTTCCGGCAAATCCCGTTTAACACATCATCAATATCAAAAGAACCTTCGCTTTTCGCAATTGCTGCGTGAAACACGACAGAAAACAACACATCGCCTAATTCTTCACACAAATGAACATTATCTTCATCATCGATTGCTTCTACGGCTTCATAGACTTCTTCTATAAAACTGTTGCGTATCGACCGATGGTCTTGTTCTGCATCCCAAGGACAGCCGCCGTCCTTTGAACGAAGCACATCCATAAGAACTAATAAATCTTCAAATTTATAACTGTTTTTTTTCAGCAAAAGTTCTTTTTCTGTCATTCATTTTACACCATCTTTCGCGATTTTTCAAGTATAAACTTAACTTTTCTTGAAAATTTGCTTAATTTCATCAAATGTTACTAATTTTAAAACAAACAACAGTGCAATATACACAACTGCACCCGCAAAAATCGCTGCAGTCAACGCAATTATCTCACTTGCAAACCCTTCAAAAACTTTCAAAACAGAAAAAGCGCTCGCAAAACAGCATAAACCGGTTATCAAAGGTTTCACAAATACAACCCGAATCTTGGGAATAATATGCATATGCTTATATAAGAAATACAAATTGATCAGTAGCATGATCGGATAAGCAATGTTCGTCGCAATCGGAGCACCATAAATATTGATGGAAGGAATACTCACCAGTACCCAGGTACAGACGCTTTTTACCAATGCCCCGACCATAACAGATATCACAGAAAGATATGCCTTTCCGATCGCCTGAAGCATGTAACTGGTGACATTAGTCAATCCTACCGCAACTAAAGACAAAGACAATACACTAAGTAATTTTCCGCCCATGCCGTCATAACTGCCGCCAAAGATAACATTCACTACCGGTGTGCCGACTGCTGCCAATCCAAAAGCACAGGCAAAAGCAAGAATAGAAGAATATCGCAAAGCCTTATTCACAGTATATCGAATCGCCCGCTGATCTTTTTTAGCAAATGCAGCAGAAATAGACGGTACTAAGCTAACACCGATTGTAATAATGAAAAAAGAAGGTAAATTAAAAATCGTCGTTGCCTTATTGCTATAAGCCCCATAATAGGATTGGGCAACAGAAAGATCGCCCATTACATCTTTTAAAGTCTGCACAACCACGCTGGAATCAATCAACCCCATCAACTGCACCGAAACGGATGACAACGCAATCGGAAGTGTGATCTTCCAAAACTCACCTAATAATTTGGACTTTGAGGTCGGAGCCGCATCTCGGACAAATTCCTGAAGTGTAATTCGGTACTCTTTTCTCCGAAAAACATATTTTAACACCATATATAAACATGCCCCGACGGTTCCAACCGTTACACCCAGGATACCACCGGCAACAATCTCATAGGCCGGACGCCCCTGCAGCTGAAAGATATAAGAAATACCAAGTCCTGCGCCTAATTTTAAAAAGGCTTCAATTAAATTTGAAACCGATGTCGGTGCCATATTATTGTAACCTTGGAAAAAGCCGCGGAATACAGATACCACTGCAATAAAAAAGACCGCCGGCATAATATACATCATGCAATATCTTGTCTCGGCGCTGTTCATCATCATCGCAATCGGCTGCGAAAAAATCAATCCAAGAACAGTCAAAAAACCGCCCGCTGAAACAAAAATAATTGTCACCGAACGCATCAGCGTTTTAATATCTTTATACTTTCCGAGTGCCAAAGAACGAGAAACCATCGCTGAAATACCGATCGGCAACCCGGAAGTGGACAACGAAAGCAAAAAAGTATATACTGCATAAGCAGAACTGAAATGACTCATCGTTGCATCAACCGTTGTGATACCATTTATTACATCCGCTGAGCCGCCGATCATGCGAGTTAAAACAACTCGAAAAATCAATCCTGCAATTTTTGTAATCAATCCGGAAAAGGAAAGAATTAGAGCTCCGAACACAAATCCGTCACGTTTTTTTTCTGACATAAATTTCTCCTGCTTACCCATTTGCGCGAACCGCATGCTGAACATAACTCTCGATCATTCGGACGGAATTTTCCACCGCATAATCCAAAAAGTCCCGAAAACTTTTAAAGGCTCCGTCATCTCCGTTATCCGAAACAGCTCGTACAACGCCAAACGGGATTTGATTGAGCAAGCAAACCTGTCCGATACTTGCCCCTTCCATATCAACAATATATGCACCAAAACGCTCAAAAATACCTTTTGCACGGACGGAATCACTAATAAAGCTATCCCCCGTTGCAACAGTTCCGCGATAAACACAAAACGTATCATCTAATACATTGTTCGCGCAAGAAAACAAAGCATCCGTAAGAATCGGATCACAAGGCATATACACCTGTTCAAAATTACACACGCGCCCTGGTTCATACCCTAACGCAGAAACATCATAGTCATGCTGTACAACACGGTCTGCCACGACGATATCCCCTGTTTTTAAACCCGGGTAAACTCCGCCGCCAACGCCTAAATTGATCACCGCATCGGGAGAAAAACGTAAAATGACGCTCTGCGTACACATCGCGGCATTCACCTTTCCCTCTCCGCAAACAGCACAGACAACCGGCAAGCCAAACAGCGTACCCGTATCAATAGAACAGCCACTGATCACATCATGTTTTACGTTGTCCAATTTATCACAAATGGCTTTAATTTCAGATTCCATTGCACTGATTATTGCCAACATGAACTTTGACACCATCCTTACACGAATATAGTAAGTATATCACATTTTTATCGTGTTTGCAAGGTTTTTCCATAAAAAAGTCCGTTTGCATAAAAATTATGCAAACGGCGAAAAAAAAGAAAAGAAAAAAGAGTATATGGGGTACATGAAGGGATGATTCATTGGATCATTGCTCTCAGACACAACGCCGAAAACAACTTCCAACGCCTTTCACAACCATATTATAACCGGTTTTAAAAAGTTTGTAAACCCTTTTATCCTTAAAATCAGTCGACACAATCTGCATAAAAAAAACGAAAAATATCGAATCCATCCCTTGAAAATGCAATCGGTTTATGGTATCATATGAAAAGGAGTTGATAACCATGAGGGAAATCCCTGTTTCTGTGATCCGTGAAAAAATTGCGGAACTTTGTCTAAAATCCAATCATACTTTACCCTGTGATTTGCAAAAAAGAATCCAGCAATGCCGACAACAAGAAAAGACACCGGTATGTCAGGCTGCACTGGATGCAATACTGGAGAATCTTGATGCTGCAAAAAAACTTCAGATTCCTATTTGCCAGGACACCGGCATGGCCGTTATTTTTTTGCAAATCGGCCAAGAAGTTCACTTTACTGAAGGCAGCCTGTACGCAGCCATCCATGACGGAGTACGGGACGCTTATGTAAACGGAGCGCTGCGCTGTTCCATTGTTTCCGACCCACTGAGAAGAGTTAACACAACGGATAACACGCCGGCTTGTATCCATACCGAAATCATAGACGGAGACCAGGTTCAAATCACTGTTGCCCCCAAAGGTTTTGGCAGTGAAAATATGAGTCAATTAAAGATGCTCACTCCGGCCGCCACAGAACAGGATATCATCAATTTGGTTGGCTCTGTTGCAGAGCAAGCAGGCAGTAACCCCTGTCCCCCGATCGTTGTAGGGGTTGGTCTCGGCGGC
>WHHJ01000084.1 GCA_014872655.1 Clostridia bacterium | reverse complement strand
GGGTAACCGTTTTGCTTTCCTTTTATTATAGTTTGTATAAGAATGATGTTCTTGCTTTACAGAACGTCAACCCAACTTGCCATGTTATCTTTATAGAATGCGTACGGATCTCCGATTACAATCGTTGTTCCGCCGTCTTCATGTTCGGTGGTGGTTAAAGTTCTTTCTTCGTATTCTCCGTATGCAGGAACCGTAATTTCTGCTCCGATAGATCCGTCATATTTTCCTTCACAAGCTGCCAGAGCTGCAACACCGGATACGTATCCGAGATCGATAACATCCCAAAGCATCATATACGGACAAACATAATCAAATGCATTATCCGATGCCTGGTTTGGCATAAATCCTTTCATTTCGCTCGGAAGCCCAAGGCCTGTCAACTTGATAGAGGAATTAGAAGATTTCAGTGCTTGACCAGCAGCTGCAACACCGATCGTGGTCGGGGAAATGATTACGTCCACTTTGTCTTCTGCAATAAATGCATTAGCTTGCGTGGTGCTGATGGTTAAGTCGTCATTACCGTATTTAATATCCAATTCGGGATTTACTTTACCTTGATAAACATCCCGTGTTAATTCTTTTTTCATTTGGTCGATCCAGCCATTTTGTACAGGAGTATCGATCGATGCAGATAAAACGCCCAGATTAATAACTTCACCGGAGTATTCTGCCAAAGCGGCATCCGTTGCTTCTTTTAGTGTTGTATCGGTCGGATAGTCTTTTCCTAATGCGATCAGCGTTGCGGCCTGAACCAAGGACTGGCCAATACCTGCCTGGCTTGTCGGATCGATATGCGTGATACGATAATCTTTGTCTACTTTAGAGTCGACGGAAATAACTTTAATGCCTGCGTTCTTTGCTTTTTCAAGTACGGTGTCATATCCGGCGTCTCCATTTGTAGAGATGGTGATAGAGGCAACTTTTTGAATAATCAATTCTTCAATCAGTTTTACTTGTGCCTCAACGGTTGTTTCAGACGGGCTCTTGTACACGGTTTGTTGTCCTTGAGACTCCATGTATTGTTTAAATCCCTGATACATTAAATCGCCAAATGTATTACCGGTGGATTTAAACATGAACACGTGCTTGCCTGCAAGAGAATCGTCTCCTCCTGTTTGCGTTGATCCGGTACATCCGGCCAACAATCCTGCGCACAGAACTGCGGACAGGAACAGTGCAATAAGTTTTTTCATCGGTTTTCCCTCCATTGTAAAAAATATTTATTTATTTGGAACACGCTTGTGCCTTGCCTGAGCAGCTTCCAGATTAAGCTGTTTAAGCTTAGCCGCGTATGCCAAATTTTTCTCTTCAATTTGTTTTTCGATCTGGGCGATCTTTTGGGCAGCTTCTTCTTTTTTATGATCAGAAGAACGCAGTAATAAGCCTTTTTCTTTTTCTAACTCGCGAATTTCATTTTTATGATTTACCGTAAGGGCTTGAATATTCTTGTTTCCACGATAAACTGTGCGCAATTTTATTTCATCTAATAAGCCTTTGTTGATTAAGGGGATGATAACGGCTATGATCAGGATAACGCCGGTAACAACTTTTTTAGCATTTTCATCGATGCCAAGCAAGCCCTGTGCTCTGTCCAAAAATGCCATGATGAACGTAGCAATAATGGGTCCGTACATTTTTCCTTTTCCTCCTGCAGGAGAAACGCCGCCTAAAGCTGCAATAGCGATGACATCCAGTTCATATCCTTTTCCGATAGAGGAGTTCATTTGGTTGCCGTTATAACCTAAATAAAATACGGCACAGATTGCTGCCATAACTCCGGCAATCACAAATACTAAAAACTTTGTGTTCACAACGTTGATTCCGGAATATTCGGAAGCGGTGTAACTGTTTCCGATCATGTACAGCTTGCGTCCAAACCGGGATTTGTGCAGCAGAACAATAAAGATAATGCCAAACAACAAGAAGCAAGCAAGAGATATGGGAATCATATCAAAGATAAATCCGTTGCCGGCTGTTTTAAACCAACTGGGATAAGTAGATAGCTTTTTGCCTTCTACTTTGTCAATAACGATTTTAACAATTCCTCGGAATAACAAAGAAGTTGAAATGGTAACGATAACTGCCGACATTTTTAATCTGGCAATTAAAAATCCGTTAATGGCGCCGCATACGGCTCCTGCCAGCAATCCGCCCAATAAAACAACAGGCCAGGGAAGTCCTGCATTGCCAAGTAGTCCCATACACATGGCGCTCATGGCCATAATTGAGGCAATGGAGACGTCTATGTCACCGAGGATTAAAACCAATACAATGCCAAAGACCATAAAGGCTTTGCTCATAATTAACTGGACGGTCCATTGTATGGTTGTAATATTGTATGTCTGAGGATTTCCTATATAAAGCGCGATGTTGATGATAATAAAGATGTAAACAAGAATCATTTCCCATTTTACAAGAAATTTGGAAAGGCTGAACTTGTTTTTTACAGTGAGGTCTTTCGGTGTCGGAGATGTCATATCAGCGCGCTCCTTTCTTTGAGTTCTCTCTTTTCAGCAAATTTACCGGTTACCAGATTCAGGATAACGGCTGCAACAATGATGGCACCTTGAATGGCATCCGACCAGATGCTCAGTCCCGGAATTAAGCTGACGAACGTGTTGATAACAAAAATCATGATTACGCCGATCGCAACACCGTCGATACGGCCTTTCCCGCCTACGATGCTGACTCCGCCCAGAATACAGATAGCAATGGCAGTCATCTCATATCCGTCTGCAATTTGTGGTTGGCAAGTTGCCAAATTGGAAGTGAACAGCATGCCTGCAAATCCTGCTAAAGCTCCGCACAGGGTGTAGGCTAAAATTTTTACATTTCCTTCTTTGATACCCGCTACGCGAGCCGATTCCGGGTTGGTTCCGATAGCATAGATTCGTCTTCCCGGCTTGGTATATCCCAGGAATAATCCAGCCAAGATAAAAATTAATACTGTAATCCAGATTAAAGATGGGATGGAAAGAATTTTTGTTTGTGTAACAGCCTGATAATCTGCAGGGAATTGGTGAGACATAAACCATTGCCCACCACTGACAAAAAAGGCTGCGCCTCTGAAAATATACATAGTCGCCAGTGTGGCAATTAACGGTACGATGCGCAGTTTTCCAACAAGAATTCCGTTAATGGCTCCGCATACGGCACCAATGGCTATAGACACCAGGATCCATAAAATTACAGGAAGTCCGGTAAAAGAATTCATCAATACCGAAACGGTCATTCCGGATAATGCTAGTGTAGCACCTATAGATAAGTCAATGCCACCTGTTAAAATAACCATCATAACGCCAACTGCCAAAATGGCATAGATGGAGTTGTTTTGTAACTGCGATACAATCGTGTCAAAACTGAAAAATGACGGTGTAATAAAAGCCATTACAATTAGTAATGCAATCAGCCCCACAATTAATCCGAACTGAGGGTAACCGGTTACGGTTTTTACAGCTTTTGTCAAGGGGCTTTGATTTGTTGGTTTGCTTCCCATTCTATACCGCCTCCTCTTCTTTGTCCGGCGTTTTTTTAGTCAGAGCAGCTTCCAGGATTTTTTCCTGTGTGGCTTCCTCAATACTAAATTCCGCCGTAATACGTCCTGTTTTCATGACATAGATTCGGTCTGCCATACCTAAAACTTCGGGCATTTCAGAAGATACCATAATGATGGCAAATCCGTTGCAGGCCAACTCATTCATGATTTCATAAATAGAATATTTTGCGCCTACGTCGATACCTTTAGTAGGTTCATCAAGAATAAGAACCTTTAGGTCGCAGTTCAATAATTTTGCAAAAACGACTTTCTGCTGGTTTCCACCGGAAAGTGCAGAAGGCGGATCTGCAATGTCTTTCGCTTTCAATTGAATTTTCTGGCATAATTCAATTGCTTTTTTCATTTCTTGTTTTTCTTTTAAAATGCCCATTTGAGAAAATTTCTTCATCGTTGCAGCTGAAACATTCTCGTAGATAGGCAATTCATAAATCAACCCTTGAATCTGACGGTCTTCAGGTAACAGTCCGATTCCGTGCTTGAGTGCGCTGATCGGATTGTTGATGCGTACGGGTTTTCCATCCAGGAATATTTTTCCTGAATCCGGCTTTGTAATACCAAATAGTGTTTGGCACACATCGGTTCTGGATGCCCCGACTAATCCGGTCAATGCAACAATTTCGCCGCGGTTAACAGAAAAAGAAATGTCTTTATAAAAACCTGTTTTGCATAAATTTTCTACGCGTAAAACTTCTTCGCCCGGTGTGGATGTTTTAGTAGGGTACATTTGATCTAATTCGCGTCCGACCATAGCGCTGATTAATTTTGCATTTGAAATTTTGTCTACATCCCAACTACCAATATAATTGGCATCGCGGAAGACCGTTACCTTGGTTGCTAAACGGTACATATCTTCAAATTTATGGGTGATAAAGATAATCGATACTCCATTGTCACGCAACTTGTCTACTATTTTATATAGTTCTTCGCATTCATGTTTTGTCAATGAAGCTGTCGGCTCGTCCATGATCAAAATTCGTGCATCTCGTGATAATGCTTTTGCAATTTCAACCATTTGCTGCTGTGCTACGGACAATGTTCTCATAGGTTTCGTGACGTCGATATCCGGATTGAGTTGCGATAGATAGTGTTTTGCCTGTTTTCGCATTTGTCTCCAATTATACGTGCCCAGTTTAGTCGTGATTTCCTGCCCCATATAAATGTTTTCAGTTACTGAAAGGTCAGGAAAGGATGTAACATGTTGATAGATCGCAGCAATCCCGGCTTTTTGAGATTCTACCGTTGATTTAAAGCTGACGTGTTCCCCTTCCAACAACATGATTCCGCTGTCTGGACGGTGTACGCCGGTTATTACTTTTATAAAGGTAGATTTTCCGGCGCCGTTCTCGCCCATCAGGGCGTGAACTTCTCCTCTTCTTAGTTGAAACTGCACATGGTTTAATGCAGTAACTCCTCCGAAGGTTTTAACTACATCCTTTAATTCAAGTATGTAATCATCTCTCATAATAGGTCCCTCCGTGGTTTGTTTATCTTTTTTTTCTATTGGTAAGTAATCATAAACAAATTGTGTCGTGTGTTACAACTATATCCTACGTGAAAAACGCAAATATGGCAATATCAAAAAATGCTTTTACGGTATCAAAACTTGCTTTTGACATTTTTATGTCAATGTTTTCATTGTCTTTTTAGTTGTTTTGCACAATAAATATGCGTTTTGAAAAAAAATGAAAGAAAAATTCAAATATGAAAAACTTATGACAAGATTTTGTGATTTAATGAAGAGGTAATAGAAATAATTCAATCAAATAAATTCATTTTTATTCAAATTCAATCATCTTTTAGTGAACGTCTTTTGTGGGAATGCAAGGTGATTTTAATAAAAGTGAATGATTTAAAAAATCAAATCTATTAGATAGAAAAAGCTGTATAAGCTGAAAGGGAGCCTTTTATGCCGTCCTCAAGACGTAATTTTCCTGCTGAGTATAAAACAATAGTGGTGGAAAACACTGTACAATCTCAACAATTCCCTCTTATATTGAAACGATTGGGAAATTTAAATGATAAAACGATAACGATGGGATCGGACATTGAAATGGAC
>WHHJ01000083.1 GCA_014872655.1 Clostridia bacterium | reverse complement strand
ATCTTTGCTAATATTTAGTACCAAAATCATCTTCCATCACCGCCCGGCCGTACAATAAATAACAAAAAGGCATCCCGAAGGATGCCTTTTGGAGCTGATAATCGGGATTGAACCGACGACCTCGTCCTTACCAAGGACGCACTCTACCGACTGAGCTATATCAGCATCGCTAACAGACAATATTATACATGATAAATCCAAGATTGTCAAGTAGCTAAAACACATTTTTATGGCTTTCTGTTATTTTTCTCGAGCAACACGCGGTGGTTTCGGGCCCAGATACTGATAATACTGACATTCCAGCCGGCCATTATACAATTTCCGCCGTTTATCCGCTTTCCGGCCAAACCGCTTTTCAAAATAAGGGTTAGAGGTGATCAAGTACAACGACCAGGTATTCAAGCGAGAAAAAACATGCCCCAACTCCGTGTACAGACGTTCTGCGTCGCGACTCTCACCCAGTCGCTCTCCGTACGGCGGATTGGTTATGATAAATCCGTATTCCTGCTTAGAATAAAGATCTTTTACATTTTGCTGCTTGAAACGAACAAAATCCTCTACCCCGGCCTCCTGCGCATGAAGCTGTGCCAATTCAACGGCTTTAGGGTTGATATCACTGCCAAAAATGCAAAGATCGGCCTCTTTTCGCATCATTTCCTGCGCGCGCTGCCGTTCTTCATCAAAAACAGCAGACGGCAAAAACTCCCACTCTTCGCAACAAAACTTGCGACGCAATCCCGGAGCACGATTTAAAGAAATCATGGCAGCCTCAATCGGAATCGTTCCTGAACCGCACATTGGGTCGATCAGTAACCGTCCGGGCTTCCAAAAACTCAATAATAACATGGCGCAGGCAAGCGTCTCTTTTAAGGGGGCTTCGCCCGCAAGGCTCCGATACCCTCTTTTGTGCAGACCGGCACCGCTGGTATCCAACGTGATACTGACCTCGTCTTTCAAAATCGAAACCGAGATACGGTATTCCGCGCCGTCCTCCTCAAAGATCTGCCGATGATACCGCTTCTTCAATTTTTCCACGATCGCCTTTTTCGTAATAGACTGACAGTCCGGCACGCTGAAAAGCCCGGACTTTACCGATTTTCCAACCACATGAATCCGCGCGTTTTCCGGCAAAATATCTGCCCAGTCAATGGCAAAAACACCCTCAAACAATTCCTCAAAAGTCACCGCGCGAAATTGTGCCAGACAAATCAAAACCCGATCTGCCGTACGCAGCCACAGATTCGCGCGTATCAGATCCCGTGCATCTCCGACAAAATCAATCCGTCCGTTTGACGTCTGGATTTGCCGCATGCCCAAATCTGACAATTCTCTTGCCGTTACGCTCTCAATCCCAAATGCGGAAGTGGCAATCAAATGATAATCCACACTCATCCGTCATGCCTCCGATCTTTGAGGCGAATATATTTCACAGGCTCTGTATAAACCGTCTCTGCAAAAATCCGATTCTTATAAAAATCATCACAGGCCGTATTCACAAACAGATCAAAAGCAAACGTTTGCACCCCCGTATAATCCGTCTGATACCGATCCCCGATCACGTTATTGAATAAATTTACATAGATCTGGTTGGTCTGAGGACAGAACGTATCCCGAAAAGCTAAAAAGTTATCAGCACCGAAACAAACAACCGAGCTATCGCGTTGCAAAAACAGCAAACGGTCATACGGATATGCAATCCAGCCGTCACAGCAAACAGCGTCCGCATATGTTCCATCGATCTGTCCTCGCCCCACTTCAAACACACGACCGCCGGAAGAAGAAACTGCGGTTCCCGCTGCCTGAGGCATGGAAAACACGGCGTAAAAAGCTTGCGGAGCCGTATCCGGAATCCGGTCTAATGTGATGGACACACTGATACGTGGCTGTTTTTTCCAAACTACACAGCGCCGGCTGCCGGATCGCAAATAGGGATGAATAAAAGACTGTTCAAACACAAAGGCGTGTTCTAACTCCGTCTTAACGGCTCGGCCGTACTGCGTAGGCTGCCGAAGTGAATAATGCTGAACCAAAGAAGACCGTGTCACCTTATTTTTTTCGTAAAAGATTCTGGCGATCACGTCCCGCTTGGTTTCACTATCGATCCCAACAGCCTCAAAGTTCCCCAACATCTCCGAGCCAAAACGGCTCCCGTCTGACCACTGAATCTCACAAGGATACCCTTGTGAATCAGTTTTAACAGCAGGAAGACCGGCCACGTCACAATCCACAATATAATCTTCATCGCAAAACGTATATTGCACGCGTTCTTTGGGCTGCAACTGTACCGAAAAGCAGGCACAGCCACCCTCATAATACAACGGGCTATGCTTTCCGGTTACTGAATCTAAAACATACTGATAGACTTGTCCTATCGCTTCGGCAGGCAAACAAACCAACCCAGAATAAGGACACATCGATGCGTTAAAAAGATAAATTCCATCCTCTGTACAATGTCCAAACAATTCTTCAGCTTGATTGCGATACAACTGCTCCAATTTAGAACTCGCCGTAAACAACTTATGCTGCTTTGCATGCAATGCAGCATCTGCAAACATCCAGGGGCATCCCGTTTCATCCCCGTCAGAAAACGTATTTTCCGCAAAGACACATAAATCACGGCAAGCTTGATCCAGCATCTTTTCCTGACGCGGAGCAAATGTTCCGTCCGCCTTTTGGCACAATCCCACCACACTGTGGTATTTTCTTTGCGCCTCACGGTACAAGGCCAATTCTCGGGGCAATGAAATACAACCGGCAGCTAAAGCGTCTGCCCAAGCGCCCGTATAAGTGGGAATATTTTGATTAACCAACTCCGTACTCCACTCATGCAGAGAATGGCTGACCGTACTGAACTGCAACCGGGGGCTGAGATTTAAATCATTCCAACGCCGAACAAAAGAACAAAGTCCCGCCACTTCCTGATGGACCGAAAGATTACAAACTATCGGCAATACAGAAACATCCGACAAGTTTTGTTCCATCCGATCCAATGTTTGTTTCAAAACAGCCCGCCGGTTAATCAAAGTTACATCATCGACGTCAAAAAAGTTCGGATAATCCAGCACACATCCGCAATCCTGGCTTACGCCACCCTTCAGGTCCTCGGTTTCACCTAACAGCATACGTTTAAACTCGTGACTGCTTTCGTCCGCAAAGACAAACAACCGTTCTTTGACCGAAAACCGCCAATAAAACCAAAACGGCATCTCTTTTTTTAAGTGCATATGGTCAGTATCCAACTCTGCCCACAACCAACGAACGCCCTTCTTACACAGTTTAGCGGCAGCAGCCTGCGAAACGCCTCCGACATCACACTGCATTACACTCGAAATGTTTAACGGTCCCCAAAGCTCCGCAGGTAACCAATCCACACTTTTACGAATTTCATTTTCTCCTGCAATTGCCGACAAATTGTGCGACAAACCACACACCTCGAGCCGTCCACACGAAATCGCCTCTAAAAAGGCTTTTTTCGCTGAATCATCCGCTTGTTTTAAATATTCATAAACTGGCGCAGACGCCTGGCAAACCCAGCAAAACCCGTCTGGTTGATCCTTTTCTTCTAATATACGCGAAACCGCCTGTGCAATCGTCTTTTTCTGCTCTTCCATCATGGTATATGCCGGTTTTTCATATCCGACATCGTAACGCTGAAAACAGACAAGGTGTACGGTCTTTATACTCATAATATAATTCCTCCATCCGATACTGCTATCATTATACAAAACTTTCCCGACAAAATCAAGATATTTCCGACAAAACTTTTGTCTGACTTGACTTTTTCAAGGTGGCATGGTATTATAAAATAAATATACATTAATATTATTGCGTCAAAAACGCGGAGGCTGCTATGTTACAAAAAAACCAAGTCGTCACACTTTTTATACAAGACATGACGACAGAAGGATTCGGCGTAGCGAAATACCAAGACGAACAAATCAAAGATTTTATTGTATTTGTCAACAACACGGTACCCGGAGACACCGCGCTTTGTAAAATCATTAAAATCACAAAAAATTACGCAATCGGCAAAGTCGAAACCCTGCTGCAAGCTTCCGATCAAAGAATCGTGTCGGACTGTGCAGTGTTTGGAAAATGCGGCGGCTGCGCGCTTCGCCACATTTCTTATCAAGACGAATTGAAACTCAAACAAACCTTCGTTCAAAATGCATTTAACAAAAACGACAAACAACATAGCTCTCTTATTCAACCGATTATCGCATCCCCTCAAATGGACCGGTATCGCAACAAAGCACAGTTACCGTTTTCGGAAAACGGCCGATGCGGATTCTTTGCAAAAGGCTCACACCGAACCATCGAGCAGGAGGACTGCTTGTTAAATCATCCGTCTTTTCGCCCCATTATCACAATGGTAGAACAACACGTTCAGAAATACGGGATATCCTGTTACAACGAAAAAAATGGAACGGGGCTCATGCGGCACCTCTGTATTCGCAGGGCTCATAAAACCGGAGAAATCATGGTTTGTCTGGTGATCAATGGATCTGATATTCCACACAAAACACAGCTGATCGACACATTGACCCAGATTGCTGAAATCAAAAGTATCTATATCAATATCAACACAAAAAACACCAATGTCATCTACGGCACAAGGTGCGTTCTTTTGTGGGGGAAAGAAACGATCACAGACGTTCTTTGCGGATTAACTTTTCGGATATCTCCCCTTTCTTTTTATCAAATCAACAGTCCTCAAGCGGAGCAAATCTATCAATACGCCAAAGAGGTCGCCCAATTACGCAATGACGATATCCTGCTGGATCTATATTGCGGTATCGGAACCATTGGGCTTTGTATGGCAGACCGTGTAAAAAAAGTGATCGGTATTGAAGTTGTCGAGCAGGCAGTCCGCAATGCAGACGCCAATGCACAGCTGAACGGGATTCGAAATGCCTCTTTCTATTTAACACCAGCCTCCCAAACTGCGCAAATTTTAAAAAACACCGTTCAAGGACAAGCTCCTTCCGTTATTGTTGCAGACCCGCCTCGGAAAGGACTGGATGAAAAAACCATCGAGCTGATCAAAACCCTATCTCCTTCTCGATTGGTATACATTAGCTGCAACCCCGCTACTTTAGCCCGAGATTTGAATATTTTATCACAATCAAATAATTTCCAGGTCGAATGTATTCAGCCGTTTGATATGTTTCCGAGAACCGGTCATGTGGAATGTGCGTGCTTGCTAAAACGACAGTAAGATTATAGAAAACATAAAAAAAATAAAGCACATTATGTGTAATAGGTTCTTCACATAAAGGTCTGTAAAAATCAATTGATCAGACAATACACGTTGATATCAAAACAGGGTCTTCAAGTGAATTGTTTTACGCAAAGCTCTTTTTTGATTATATCTTCTCTTATACTTTCTGTTACCTCTATTACTGAAAAACGAAAATTTATGGCAGTTGTTCACCTAATCAAAACTTTTATCCGATGCGAAAGGAAGGACAAAAAATGGCGTTGACCATAAACATCTACTATTCCGGAAAAGGCGGTGCAGCACGCGCTTTTGTTGAAGAGATGATGTCAAGTAAAACGGTGGATAAAATCCGAGCAGAAGAGGGAAATCTTCGCTATGAATACTTTCTCCCGGTTGAAAACACAGATACCGTATTGCTCATAGACAGTTGGGAAAATCAAGAAGCTCTTGATTTACATCACCGTTCGGAAATAATGAAAACCATAGCAAAATTGCGTGAGAAGTATGATCTTCATATGAGAGTGGAACAATATGTATCGAATCCATCTGAAAACAATTCCGAAAAGGAATTTATACGAGACTAAAAACAATTTTTTAATTTTTTCAGCAATAATACAATTGCAATTATTTGTCGTTTTTACCCATTAGATTATTACAGTATTTTATGAAAAATTGATACAGTATTTTATC
>WHHJ01000082.1 GCA_014872655.1 Clostridia bacterium | reverse complement strand
TTTGGTGACGAGTGTATAGCGAAAAAAATAACAACGCCCGCAAACGGCGTCAGACGTTTGCGGGCCTTGTGTTTTGGGTTTGATTGTCGCTTGACAGGTTTGTCATTTTGCAAACGGGGGTCGCAAAATGTATAGATCCTATCCAACGGTGTTTGCAGGATCGCATTCGTTTATGATGGGGTTTGTTTAACCGGTAAAACTTCGACCACAATAGAAATCAATTTCTATATGAAACTCATTTCTATAAGAAACTCATTTCTATACCAAATTCATTTCTATTCTAAACTTTGTTTCTGTCTCAAATGTGGCTTACACTGTAACCGGCATTGGTACCGCAGTCGCTGCATTTTTATACCAAAAAAGTTGCATGAACCGCCTTCAGTCGGTGGGCGGCTTTTGCCTCGTAAAGCGGCAGGTAAAGGTGGTTCCCTTGCCGGGCTGGCTTTGTACGTCAATTTGCGCATGGTGGGCTTGGATAATCCATTGCACCAGCGAAAGACCTAAGCCGCTGCCGCCGCCGCTGCGCGAGGGATCTACCTGATAAAAGCGTTCCCAGATATGCTCCAGGTGTTCGGGGGCAATGCCGATCCCGTCATCCCCGACCTGCATCAGAACGGTTTGCTCTTCGGCTCGGACCGATACTCGAATATGGCCGCCGGGGTCGGTGTATCGAATCGCGTTTTGCAGCAGGTTGTTCCACAAACGGATGAGCAGCGTCTGATCCCCCGTCAGCAATAAGCCGGGTTGGATCTGCGCATCAATCGAAATATTTTTGGCGCGTGCCGTCTCGGTAAATTCTTCCACCGTGATTTGGCTGAGCTGGCTGAAGTCCAGTTGTTCCATGTGCAGCGGAGCTCGGCCTTGGTCTGCACGGGAAAGCATCAGCAGCTGTGCAATCATTTCCGACATCGATTGAACTTTACGGTAAATAACCTGAATTTGTTCGCGGGTTGGTTCGTCTAACGGTTGCGCGAGCAGTCCCTCACATTGCATTAAAACCACGCTGATCGGCGTGCGCAATTCGTGTGCGACGTCGCTGGTAAATTGTTTTTCCCGTTTGATGCCGGCTTCCAGTCCGTCGAGCAGTTGGTCAAACGTTTGGGCTAAGGTATAGATCTCGTCTTTGCCGGCGCCTAATTGCACCCGTTTGGACAAGTCTTTTTCTTTTTGAATCTTTTGTACCGTCTGCGTGATACGGGCTACCGGCTGCAGTGCTTTTCGGCTGAGCAGATATCCGCAAAAAGCTGTTAAAAGCAGTAGAAACGGAGACAAAATCAACGCCAGATAAACGGTGTTGCGCACATCCTTTTCCGCGTCGCTGACCGATACGATTCCCCGAACCACCAGCGGATGATATTGCTCGATGTCAAAAACCATATCCAATACGCAATATTCTGTATCTCCTGCCGATATAGTTCGCAGGTGCCCGTCTTCAAAAGGCAGATCATACGCAAAGCCATACGGGATTTTACCGTAAATCAGATCCGGATCGTCGGCTTCATATACAGACAAATAAACACCGTCTTTGAGTTCCAACAGGTCCTTGTCAAATTTCAGATGTCCGTCGTATTCGATCCATTCGGCGGCCTGTGACACCCGCTGTTCCAATGTGTTTTGTACGTTGGTTAAAACCTCGCGGGAACTGATGGAAAATAAGATCGCCAGCATGATGCCGATTACCAGAATCATCAATCCCGTGTGCAGTAAAACCAGCCGGGTTTTTATCGACCATTTTTTCATGACTCTTCTCCCCGGAGTACATAGCCATGTCCGCGGACGGTGTGGATCAGTTTTTGTTCATGGCCGTCGTCGATTTTTTTGCGCAGATATCGGATATACACATCGATGACATTGGAGCCGCCCGAGAAGTCGTAATCCCACACATGCTGTTCCAGTTTATCCCGGCTCAAGACCAGTCCGGCATTCTGCATCATATAACGCAGCAGGGAATATTCTTTGGAAGAAAGCTCAATTTCCTGATCGCCCCGGAAGACGCGGCGGGTGTCTAACTGCAACGTAAGATCCGCCACTTTTAATACCGTCGTTTTTTCAGCCGTCGGTTTGCGCAGCAGAACCCGCAGCCGGGCCAGTAATTCTTCAAACGCAAACGGTTTGATCAGATAATCGTCCGCACCGGCATCCAGCCCTTTTACGCGGTCTTCAATACTGTCTTTGGCGGTTAGCAACAGAACAGGTACGGAGTTTTTCTCCCGGCGTAACCGGCTCAGCACTTCAAGACCGCTCATTTTAGGCATCATCACGTCTAAAATCAATGCGTCGTATTCCGCACCCAGCAGATAATCAAAAACTTCTTGTCCGTTATAGCACGAGTCTACGCTGTAGTCTGCTTCTTTTAGCCGCTTTTTGATGAGCTGATTCAAATCCCGTTCGTCTTCTGCGATGAGAATCCGCATTCGCTTTCCCTCCCTGTTCTTGGATCATTTGCGGGCCGCCGCGTGCCGTCAAAAGCAGTTGGTTGCCCGCAAATCAAGCTAATCGTCGTAGTCTACGCTCCACTCAATAAATTTGCCCGTGGACGCGTCAATTTCAAATTCGTATTCTTTGTTCTCGTAATGGATTTCGCCTTCGTAGGTCAGCCGGCCGTCGTCATTGTCAAATTCAATGCGAATATGGCTGGCCGTTGCGCCCGGAACCCGCGCCAATGCTAAATCGCGCGCTTCTTGCTCCGAAATCACGTTGCTTCCTGTGTTGCCGGGATTGGTCGTAGGAATATCGCTTTCCATGTCGTAATCAAAACTTAAAATCTTCCCGGTGGATTTTTCGATTTCGTAGTCGTATTCTTTGCCGTTGATATAAAATTCCACGTCGTATACGGCTCTACCGTCATCCCAATCTTCCTCTACCCGGATAAACGCAACATCTGCCTCCGAAACGCCGGCGTCTTTTAACGCAATGGCTTTGGCTTGCTGTTTGGTGACGGCAGAACCGGTTTGACCGTCATTTGATGTGGACGGGGTTGTATTGGAAGAAGAATCAGATCCGGACGGAGCGGTGGTATCCGGTGTTGTATTCGCGGACGTGTTGGAATCGGTCGAAGGATTTACATTGTTGTCGGAATCCGGCGTTGTTTGCTGTGAAGGCTGCTGTTGTTCCGTGCCGGCATTGTTGACGCGGTAAGACGAATTTAAAATCGAACCGTCGCTGGTCTTTACATCATAGTCAAAGGATTTATCTGCCGTCGTAAAATCAATTTCGTATACTTCCACGCCGTTTTCACGGTCTTTGCTGATCGTCAGTGTAAGAATGTCATTTTCATTGACGCCCGCATGGGCAAACGCCGCGGCTTTTGCCTGTTCTTCCGAGACCGGCAAAACCTCCTGACTGCCTCCGGACGCCGCGCCCAGCGCCAGCGCTGCGATCCCGCCGATGACCGCTACCCCGATCACGGCGGCGATGGTAATCACTTTTGCATTGAGTTGTTTAAAAAATTCCCATTTCATATTGGTCACCTCTTACCTTGTTTTGATGGTTATAGGATAACCGATGAAAATTAAAATCAGATTAAAATCAAAAAATAATTTTATTTTTTATTGATTTGATAGACGAAAATCGTCTTATAACTTCTTGCAAGTATTTATTGAAGAAAGGAAAAATCCTGTATTATCAACGTTTTCTCCATTTTTGCTTATAACTTTTTATATCGTTGTATAAGTTGGTTTTGTAGAGTTGAGTACCATTTTAGTACCACAAATAAGGCTATGCACAAGAGGGATAGGGCAGTGTTATCACGTGCCTCCAAAGGCAATTTAGAACAATCTTGTTTTGCCCCTTTATGTTACGCATTAGGTCTCAATAAGCCATGCAAGAAATGGCTTTACAGAAACGAAAACCGATGAGGCAAGGTGTTTATATCCTTCCCAACAAAAATGCCATTTCACTGCGTAATGTTTTAAAGTAAGTTGCTATCTGTTTAGTTTGTTATTTCATTTTTGTTCCTTTGCAAAAAGTTCCGGAGCAAGTATAGGAAAGTGGTACCCTTTCCGTAAAAATCATGTGTTTTTGTCTACGAAAATAAGAAAGATTTTTGCTTCTTAGGAATATTCAAAATCCTTGTGCAAACTGAAAGTTTTATTTCCGGCTCCACACCATTAGATATTCCTTTTCACTTGTATCTTCATCTTTATTTTCACACCTGATTTCAAAATTTTCTCTTTTATAGAATTTTACAGCTCTTATATTTTTCTGATACACACATAAAGATAATTTCTCTTTTCTATCTTTAACAAAATCTAGCAGTTGTTTACCAATTCCTTTCGTTTGGAATTGACTTTGCACAAAAATGCCAGCAATATAATTATCGTACAAGCCAATAAATCCCTGCACTTCATTTTCTTTTTCAAAAATATATATTTCTGCTTGTAAAAACATTTCCTTCACCGCTTCAAAATTACTCAACCAGTATTGCGAAGAAATGAAATTGTGTGCGTTCAAATTGGTATCCAACCATATATCTGCGAGTTTTTCTACATCCGATTTCTGAAATTCTCTAATCATAATACTAATCTCCACAAATTCCAATTTATATGTTTGCATTATAGCACCAATCTTTGAAATTTTCTGTCATTTACCTATGCTTATATAAACTAGTAGCGTCAGATACCCTCGGCAACGGTCGAGATGAACGGGCTTCACCTGCCGTTGACAAATGCATCTGTTCCTGCTTATGTGGTAGCCACGAGGGCGAAAACAGCGAGTGTTTTTTCCCTCTTATAATATCGCTTTTCTTATATCTGTCCAAATCGTTTTATATTACCATAGGAAATCCGAGCACCATTTGGGCCCCAAACGCCAAAAATTATTGATTTTATATGTACTATAATGTCAAAAAATCTTGTATTTTCAATGGTTTTCACAGTTCTAGAATTTTCGATAGCAGAAATTCAAATATTATTTTTTATTGATTTGATAGACGAATCCTTTTTACCCTTGTCGATCCTCAAGAACTTTTTGATTGAATTTTTCTAAGAATTCTTTTGAAGTAGACCAAGAATCTGTTTCATCATCAAAGGCAACCAGTTGGGATAATGCCATCGCACAAATATACTCATAAGATCCTTGGTTCGGACTTTTATATAGGATGAAATATAATGGTTTGATCGCATCATTTCCCATCCGGATCACTTCGTTGAATTGTTGGCTGTCTAATGCGTATTGATACCAACCCGCACTCAAATAAAAGTTTATATCCTCTTGTTCCTTTTGGGCAATTTCTGCACTTAAAGATTGTAATAGCGCCGCAATTTTTTCTAAAGACGCTGTATCTACATTTTCAAATAATAACTGCTCATTAATACCATCTTCGGTGATTTCATTCCATTCTATTATTTTTTCGCTATTGGCTGTGTCAACAGGGGTGGAATGCATATTTTCAACATGGAATTTAAGGTCTTCTCTATTTGTAACCCGATTTTCTATGAACTTGTAGGCAACAACGATCCCGATCATGATCATCAATACGATAATAAAAATCCCAATCGCTATTTTCTTATTCTTGTTCATGTTACGATCCCTTTTACCTTTCATTCCATCCTTTTACGATAGCCATAACTTACATGATTCAGCTTATTGTAATGGGTAGTTATTTTTTATTGGGTTTGCTTTTTATCATCAACAATTTTTTAATGTCTTCAAAAAAGAACAGATCTTCTAATTCTAACATCAGCCATTTTCCGTCGTGATAAGTTTCCGTTTCATCATACTGTTTCAAGAATGGGCTCGAAAATTGTTTTCTAACCTGTTCTATTTGATTTCTTTCTTCTTTGCCAAAAATAAGCATAAAACCTAAACAATGATCCGCAAAATAAAACCCGCAAAAGGTCTTACGGCCTTGAACAAACATTCATTCATATTTCCATTTTTTTGTTCGGACTTTTTGTTCTTTAAATATTTGCTCCATAGGAGCGTGTTCTTCTATATACTTTTTTATGGTTAGAAAAACATCATACTTATCTTTTCCGATTAAGTCTATTAAAAT
>WHHJ01000081.1 GCA_014872655.1 Clostridia bacterium | reverse complement strand
ATCGATTGCGGTTCCGCCGCCGATTGCGATGACGCGGTCATAATCGATTTTACCGGCTTGTTCTAAAATAGCCCGCACTTTGGAACTGGTGGGTTCTCCCGGTCCATAATCATCCTGTGCAATCACTGGGCAAGGTAATTTTTTAGGCAGAATGTAATGATCTAATAAAAAACGATCCGTCAAAATGAGATCCCGTTGTCCAACTTTATCCTCTCGAACAAATTCGTCAAATGTCGAACAGATTTTGATTTTAGGAACGACCCGAAATTCCGTCATCTGCGCTCATCCTCCTTAAAACAACCGCAACGGCGGCAAAGGCCGCCGTTATGATTTATTTTACGCGTTTCCCGTTTTTTTTGCAACAGCAGTTTTCGCTGCCTGTACAATCGCCTTAGCGTTAATACCGAACTTGTCGGCCAGAAAATCCCGAGACCCTACTTCTCCGAATTTGTCTTGTGAACCGAGCCGAATCAGCGGCGTCGGGCAATTTTCACACAAAACCTCGGCAACCGCAGAGCCTAAACCATTATTGACATAGTGATTTTCCACCGTCACCACTGTTCCCGTACGCTTTGCAGCGTCGATAACAGCCTGTTTATCCAATGGTTTTAATGTAAACATGTCAATAACCGTGGCAGAAATCCCTTCGCTCTTCAACTGCTGTGCGGCAATCAAAGCCTGCCCAACACAGTATCCCATCGCGATAATTGTCACGTCTTTGCCCTCGGTCAACACATTGGCTTTTCCGATTTCAAAAGTGGATCCGTCTTCGTAAATGCTCTCACAAGATTTCCGAACCAGACGCAGATACGCCACACCGGGAATCTGTGCAATTTTCGGCAACAAGTCTTTTAACATCGTCACGTCTGTCGGTTCTACCACCGTAACCTCAGGCATCGCACGCATGATTCCCAAATCTTCAAACGGCATATGTGTTCCGCCGTTTAATGCAGCAGTAACCCCAGGGTCAGATCCCACAATCTTTACATTTAATCCGGCATATGCGCACGAAACAAAGATCTGGTCGCACGCACGGCGCGTTGCAAAAATACCGAATGTATGCGCAAACGGAATTTTTCCCTGCGCCGCAAGCCCGGCAGCAACGCCCACCATATTCGCTTCCTGAATACCGCAATCAATCGCGCGGTCCGGGAACTCTTTTAAGAACGGTTTTGTTCCCATAGCGCCCATCAAATCGGCGTCTAACAAACAAATCCGATCATCTTTTTTTGCCATTTCGATCAACGTAGAGCAAAAGGCGTCTCTCATCGCTGTTTTTTCAGCGACAATCTCTGATTTTACTTTAAAACTCATCTTATTTGCCCTCCCGGATCGTCTTTTCATTTTCTTCCAGCTCTTTCAGATAGCTTTCCAGTTGCTCCTGGCTGACATTGGCATTATGGCAAGATGCTTTTCCCTCTAACTCACTGATGCCCTTTCCTTTTACCGTATCCAATACGATCATATGAGGTTTTCCAGCTACGGTCTTTGCCTGCTCAATCGCACTGTGGATGGCCTGTACATCGTGGCCGTCTACTTTTACGGTATCCCAGCCGAAACTTTCAAATTTTGCAACAATGTCGCCCAGACTGCAAACATCCGCAACATTGCCGTCTATCTGTAACTTGTTCCAATCAACAAAGGCAATCAAATGATCCAGTTTCCGGTGCGCCGCAAACATGGCCATTTCCCAAACCTGACCTTCCTGACTTTCGCCATCACCCAAAATCAAGTAGGTGTAACTGCTTTTGCCGTCCAACTGATTGCCCAAAGCAATGCCGGCAGCCGCAGAAGAACCTTGACCCAAAGAACCGGTTGTCATATCAATACCCGGCGTTTTCCGCATATCGCAATGGCTCGGCAAATTGGTATTGGGCTTATTCAACGTATACAACATCTGCTTGTCAAAATATCCGCGCAGCGCTAAAGCACTGTACACAGCCGGGCCGGAATGCCCTTTAGACACAACAAGCCAGTCCCGATCTTCCCATTTCGGATTTTGAGGATCCACTTTCATCTGATCAAAATACAGCACCGAAAGAACATCGGCAATCGAAAGCGAACCGCCGATATGTCCGACGCCGATCGACGCAATGGTTTTTACCGTTTCTTTCCGGATTTCATTGGCCTTGAGCCGCAGCTCCAGCACCTGTTGATTGGTTAACATCCGCTCACCTCATAAAAATATTATTTATTTTAAAACGTTTTTGATAACAATTGTTTTTTCCTGCGTCACTTCATACAAAGTATGGCTCGTTCCCTCACGACCGATACCTGTCTGCTTATATCCGCCAAACGGCTGATGAACAGAACGATAGTTTCCGCTGCTGTTGATCACGCACGTTCCGGCCTGTACCGCATTGGCAAACTGAATAGCCGTATTGATATTCTGTGTAATCACGCCAGAAGCCAAACCATACATGGTCTGATTGGAGATTTCAACCGCTTGCTCAAATGTATCGAATCCCATAATCGGGAAAACCGGACCAAAGATTTCCATATCCTTTGCCACATCCATGTCTTTGGTCACCTCAATGACAGTCGGATCTACAAAGGCGCCGTGACTGGTTCCGCCGTATAAAACTTTTCCGCCCTGCTGTACGGTCTTTTCAATCAGCCGCATCACTTCAGCCGCGGCACGCTCCGACACCAAACAGCCCATTTGCGTATCTTCCGAAGCCGGATCTCCGATACGATGCTTCTTCAACGCTTCAATCAACTTGTTGGTAAATTCCTCTTTTACCGAATTCTGGATAATAAAACGTTTATTGGCGCAACACGTCTGGCCCGCATTATAACAACGCCCGCCGACGGCTTCTGCAACGGCCACATCCATATCGGCGTCCTCAAATACCACATAAGGATCATTGCCGCCCAGCTCCAAGAACACATGCTGTAAATTATGCGCGCCGCCCTGCATCAACTGACGGCCGACCGCTGTCGAACCTGTAAAACTAACACAATCCACATTTTCAGTATGCGCCAACCAATCCCCGACTTCACGGCCGCTGCCCGTGATAAACTGTGCAACGCCACTCGGAACGCCGGCATCCAACAAAAGCCGGGTCAACATCATGGCTGCCATCGGGGTATCCGAAGCCGGCTTAATCACCACGGCATTTCCCGTAATCAAAACAGGAGCCACTTTATGCGCATACAGCTCGATCGGGAAATTGAACGGAGTAATCGTTACAAACACACCAATCGGTTCTCTGACCGTAAAAATAACGTCGCCCTGTGTCCGAGCCTCTGCGTTAAGCGGAATCGTATTGCCGTACATATGCCGAGCCGCCTCGATAAACGACTCAAACACCATGCAAAGACAATCCAGCTCCCCACGGCTGTCGGTAATGGTTTTTCCGCCTTCCGCGCAAACCACCTGTGCAATTTCTTCTAAATTTTCACGAACCAATGCAATAAACTTTTTCAAAATGGCGGCTCGTTGATAAAAAGGCGTTTTTGCCCATGCCGGCTGCGCTTTTTTAGCAATTTCGGCAGCGCGTTCAAAGTCTTCCCGAGTTCCGTCCGGAACGGTACAAACTACTTGCCCGTTATACGGATTGATATTATTAAAAGTTTTGCCCGAAGAAGAATCCACAAATTGTCCGTTAATGATCATTTGCATAAAAAACACCTCTTTATCTTTCTTTCTGAAACACACTGTTTATAACAAACAAAGTTCTTACACAGTATTATACCCCATTCACTGATATTTGTCAATAAAAACATCCTCTCTATTGACAAAAAATGAAATAAATGCTAATATTACAATGTATAAAAATATAAGCAGAAAGTAGGTTTTTATATGTTGAATTTTGAACTTTACAACCCTGTTAAAATCGTTTTTGGTCCCGGAGAATCAAAGCGCGTAGGCAACTACGCCAAAGACTTCGGCAAAAAAGCGATGTTGGTTTCTTATGAAGAACATTCCTTTTTTACTGACTTGTTAAACGCCGTAAAAAAGAATCTGGAAGACAATGGCGTACAGGTAACAGAATTCTATAAAGTCCAGGCAAACCCGCTGCTTTCACACATTCGCCAGGCAATCGATATTTGCAGACAAGAAAAAGTCGATATGGTCATTGCCGTAGGCGGCGGCAGCGTTATGGATTCCACCAAAATCATTGCAGCCGGTGTTCTTTACCCGGATGATCCGTGGAAAATGTTTGTTTGCCGTCACGACATCGAAGTCGCCGTTCCGCCGACCGAAACCTTGCCGACGATCTTGATTCCCACCTTGCCGGCAACCAGTAGCGAGATGAACTGTATCGGCGTAGCCACCAACGACGAAACCAAAGAAAAAGCTTATGTCTATACGCCGGTTATCTATTCGAAAGTTTCTATCGTCGACCCGGAATTGACTTGTTCGTTACCCGCATTCCAAACAGCAGCCGGCGCGATCGACGCCATTTCCCATGTTCTGGAGTCTTATTTTAACGGAGATCAGCACTCTCCAGTACAGGATCGGACACAGGAAGGTCTCGTAAAAGCCATTATGGATGAATTGCCACTGGTACTGAAAGATCCCAAAAACGTTCAACACAGAGCCAATATTCAATGGGCATCTACGCTTTGCTGGAACGGATGGATGCAGGCCGGGCTGAACGCTCAAACGCCGATGCATAACATGGGACATATTTTGTCTGCACAATTTAATGTCACCCACGGCGTTACGCTGGCCATCTTTATGAGATCGTTTTTCCGGTATACGGCTAACTTAAACGAAGAGCGCGCAGCGCGTTTTGCACAACTGGGCCAATTCCTGTTCGGGTTAGACCGGTCACAAAAATCGGATAAAGAAGTCGCCAACGAATTTATTGACCGGTTTGTTGCTTTTATGGATTCTGTCGGCGTACCCAACACCTTTACCCAGCTCAAACAGGTATGCGGCATTGAAATCACAGAAAAAGACTTTGACATGATCGCCGACGAAATTGTCCGGCTCGGATGCGATGCAAACGGAAACTTACCCAGTATCCCCGCAGTTGGCAGAGACGGCATTATGCAAACATTGAAACTTTCTATATAGGAGTTACCCATGGATATTGTACAAGGAACCTCTCGGCACGCTTTTCTCGGCACCGATACCAGCACCGAAAAGCTGATTCAAATCGATCCGAACGGAACGATTGTATGGGAACATCATGTCGGACACACCGTCTTTGATCTATGGGTTCTGCCAAACCAAAATATCCTGTACTGCCACTACGGCAAAGGTCCCAGCGGCGTCCGCATCATCGATCGTGCAGGAACGGTTTTGACCCAATACCAAACCGAGCATGAAATCTTTGGCTGTCAACCACTGTCAGACGGTAACATTCTAGTCGGAGAATTACGCCAAAAACAACTGGTGGAAGTAGATCCGGCTGGCGATATTGTTCGGAAAATTCCTATTTTTTATGACGCAGAAAACATGCATGAGGTTATGCGTATTCCTCGAAAGATGAAAGACGGCACTTACATGGTTGTCCAGCCCGGACTGCAAAAAATCGTCCGGTACAGCCAAACCGGTGAAATTTTATGGCAGGCCAAAACCAGACCCGACGCATTTGGGTTTGTCGAAAAAGACGACGGCAATATTGTTTATACCTGTATGGACGGACTGGGAGAACTGGACCAAAACGGTAAAGAAGTTTGGTCTGTTTTTCCCGAAGACATTCCGCAAATCCAGGTCAAATGGCTGTTAGGCATTCAACGGCTGCATAACGGCAATTACGTTTGCTGTAACTGGCTGGGACACAATCATGAACAGGAAGGGATTCCGATGTTCGAAATCACACCGCAAAAACAAGTGGTGTGGACCTGTGCTTGTCAGTATATCACAGAAAACCTTGCAAACTTTCAAATTTTGGACGAAGACGCACAACACGTATGTTTCCGTCCTGCAAGATAATCAAAAAATAAACCGAGGGCGTCGATTTTCACCTGAAAATCGACGCCCTTTTTTCTGCAAGCATTTTCAATATTCACCTTATGACTGCTTATCAAACAAATTTCTTTTTCTTCCGGCCCACTTAAAATAATCCAAATCCTCCGGGGTCGTAATCTTTACATTATCCGAATCACACGCAACAAAACAAACCGGATATCCCGCCTGCGCAACAAGGCCGGCGTCGTCCGTAAAGTCTGCCAGTT
>WHHJ01000080.1 GCA_014872655.1 Clostridia bacterium | reverse complement strand
CTTTGTTTGTTATCCACATTATAAATCGGTATCATTTTAACTAATGTTTAACATGATATAAAGGCTTCTCTTATTAAAAAGGCTGTGACCGAATCGGGCACAGCCTTGCTGTTATTAAAGGTTACTGATAGAATCGGTAATGGTTTTTTCGTGTGCCTGGTTGCCGTATTTATCAATATGTGCTTTATTCTTTTCTCCGTGTTCCAAACATCCGGCTCCGCCGATGCATCCTCCGACACAGGCCATGCCTTCAATAAAGTTGCCGTTCAGTGCACCCTTAGACGCTTTCAGCAAAGCAATCCGGCATTCATCGATTCCGTCACAGGTCACAGGTCTGTAGTCAAAATTGATTTCGTGTTCTTTCAAACCTTCTGCAACCGCCTCGGTTAAACCGCAGCTGCGGGCAAAAATACGGCCATAATAGGAAGCTGTATTGAGATCCTCTTCTTCCAAAGTAGAAATATCAATATCTCTTCCGTCAAATAGTGCCTGTAATTCTTCAAACGTAATGGCGCTGTCTACATAGCCTTTGACTTCCGGTTTTTGAATCTCTAGTTTTTTCGCAGTGCACGGTCCAATGAATACGATTTTGCATTTGGGATCTTTTTCTTTCATGTGTTTTGCAATCGTCGCCATGGGCGATAAATTGTGTGAAATATGATCCTTTAATTGGGGGAACGTTTTTTCTATGTAGGATACGAAAGCCGGGCAGCAGGAACTTGTAACAAAATCTTCAGACTGTGCCAATTCCTGTGATTCACTATAGGCCACCATATCTGCGCCCTTAGCAGCTTCTTCGATTCCGTCAAAGCCGAGTTTTCGAATTCCGGTCAAAACTTGTCCCAGTTTTGCGTAACTGAATTGGCTGGCAATAGCCGGCGCAATCAGCGCATATACCTTACAGGAACCTTTTTCGGATTGCTTGAGCATGTTGATAACATCCAGAATAAAGGATTTTTCAACTATGGCACCAAACGGGCATTGATACACACAAGCGCCGCAGGCAATACATTTTGAATTGTCGATTTTTGCCGCCTTATCGTCATCCATTCCGATTGCCTTTACTTTGCAGGCTCTTTCACAGGGACGTTTATTATTGGAAATGGCACTGTAAGGACATACTTTTGCACACATACCGCATTCAACGCATTTATCTTTGTCGATATGGGCTTTTTGATTTCTATCAAAATAAATGGCCCCACGTTTGCAAGCATCTTCGCAGCGGTGTGCAATACATCCGCGGCATGCATCCGTAACGGTATAACCTCCTAACGGACATTCGTCACAAGCGGTTTTGATGACTTCAATGACATTGGGATTTGTTTTGTCTCCGCCCAGTGCAAGTTGCACTCTGTCCAATACGATTGCACGTTCTTTATATACGCAGCAGCGCATGGTTGGTTTGGTGCCCGGAACGATAACTTTAGGAATTTCGGAAATTGTTTCGGTCAGATTGCCTGCAAAAGCTCGCCGTGCAACCTCTCGCAACACTTTATATTTTAGATATTGTACTTGAGTATCAAATTTTCTGATCTGTGCCATGACTTTTTCCTCCATTGAGCACTTTGATTACTTATATCATAACATAAATCCTAAAAAAAATCTATATTTCAGATCAAAAAGACAAAAAAATATAAAACATTTTTAGCACAAGGATGTTTTAAAAGATAAAATGTATGAAACGTTTTTTTAGAAAAAAAGTAAAAATAATGGGATAAAAAAAATTTTTTATTGACATCTTTAATTTGTCATGATATGATAAAAAAAATAGAAGAAAGAGGCGTTTTTGTGTGTATAAAAAAGGGCGAGCAGGTTTTTATTATTTATTGATTCTTTTTTTGGGCTCGGCTTTGGTATGTTTTTTTACCAGTATTGTTTTTACCATTTTTGCGGGTTTTTTTCCGGATGGAATCTTATTTACGATTTTGTGCACCGTTGTTTCTTTGATTTGGCCTTGTGGGATGTTTTTCCTTTTTCGCTGGCTGTATGACAAGTTGTTTGATCCTCCGCTGGTATCTGTTCAACAGCATGCTTTGCCGCGTGTGATCCTGTTCTACTCTGTTTTAACTGTGATTACGGCTATTCCGTTTTTCTGTTTCGATATTCGTTTCCCGGTTGCTTCTTTAGAATCCTGTTTAGAAGATTACTTGGAAGCGCTTTTTCAGCATGGAGGTTATGTCTATCAATATTTGACACAATCTATGATTGTTCGTGGATATGTGGATTATATTCCTGTTTTAGGACAACAACAATTTATTGGCGGGATTTTAGCGTACATTTTTTTTGCAGCAGGTGCTTTGGGCGGAATAATCAGTGGTTATCTTCGCTGCCAACATCCATTTCTTTCAAAAACCGCGGACATGAAATTGTCTGAAATAGATTTGACGGGTGTTGCAGAGCCTCTTGCACAGCGGGTTTTATATTATAAAGCTTTGGCAGATAGAATTACGCTTCCGCAATATCAGGAAAAAACGGAATATTTAACCTTTGTTCGAGAAATATTAAATTGTAGCGAAGTCTTTCGGGATGATAAATTGTCGGAGGTGGAAGATGTTGATGCGAGATTAAAACCGGTTTGGGAGGCATTACGTAAAGTTGTTCCGATTGAGCAAGGATTAAAAAGACTGGCCAATGCAAAAATAACCGGACTTAATCAGCGTGAGTACTCGGCAGAATCATGGAAGAAAATGCGTTCTTTTTATGAGAAGTCCGATCAGGTGATGAAAATCTGCACGGATGCCGAGGGGTTGCAGTACTTAGATCAGTTATCGGATGAGGTATCTGCTTTGAAAGGAGTTTGATCGGAATTGGTCAAGTCCGAAAAAGCAGAAATCAGAATAATCGTCATTTGTGTATTGCTGCATATGATCTCTTCATTGGATGAAAGGGTAATTGCTGTTGGTGTTTGATAAATAGGAACCATACAGCAAGGACATGAGGTTATTTGTGCAGGGACAGAGGTCATTGTATCTAAAATTTCACCATTTGCTTTTAAATATAGCTTGACGGGGCTATCGGATTGGATCATACTTTGATATCGGATCAGATAGACCCCTTTTTTATTTAAAACAATACCGTGTAGATTGGCATCATAGACGATATCCGGAGACGTTTGAACCGAAATTTGATCGATTAAAAGTGGTTGATTTGATAAAGTTTGAGGATCTTTGTGTTCTGCGATGAAAACACATCCGGTGGCAGGGTCTCCTTTAGGACCTTTTTCTCCCTGTGGTCCCATGGGGCCGGGGACACCTTGATAGCCTCGTGGCCCTGCCGGTCCCGTTTCTCCTTTTTCGCCTTTAGGACCTCTGATCCCAGGAAGACCTTGTGGACCGCGTGGACCAGGGGATCCTTGGAGGATAATGGTTTGTCCGGAAGAAACCGTTGTCTGATTTTGCTTGTTGGAGACTTTTTGTGGAAAAAAAGTTGGATTCATTGGAACTGTTTTAAGAACCCGGCAATTTTCACCCAAAAACTTGTTTTTAAACTCTTCCATATATTGATCGCTCCTTTTTTAACGTTCTGTCATATTATATGGAAAAATTAATTTTGCGGTGTATTGTTATATCGATAGAGAATAGAAAATGTACATTAAAAAACAGACGGAGTATTACTCCGTCTGTTTAATATATAATTTTTTGTTTTTATAAAAGGGGTGAAAAGTGATGCATCATTTCTATTATAAAACTTTGCTTAAAAAGGATTTGGTCCGGGGATTTTGTGGATTTTCAAAAACGTCTTTAGGCGTTCCTTCTTCCATAATAATGCCCTCATCAATAAATAAGATTCGATCGGCAACTTCGCGGGCAAAACCCATTTCATGGGTTACGATAACCATGGTCATATGCATTTTTGCCAGGCCACGAATGACTTCCAGTACTTCTCCGACCATTTCCGGGTCCAGTGCGGAGGTCGGCTCGTCAAATAACATCACGTCCGGTTCCATGGCAAGCGCGCGAACAATGGCGACTCGTTGTTTTTGTCCTCCGGATAATTGAGAGGGATATGCGTTGGCTTTGTCTGCAAGTCCAACTCTAGTGAGCAATTCCATCGCTTTCCCTTCGGCCTCAGCCTTGCTTTTTTTGAGTAGCTTTATAGGTGCTAATGTGAGGTTCTTCAATACCGTCATATGCGGAAACAAATTGAATTGTTGAAAAACCATTCCCATTTTTTGCCGATGGATATTAATATTATTTTTAGGGTTTGTAATCTCGGTTCCCTCAAAAAAGATTTGTCCGGAAGAAGGTACTTCCAGCAAGTTCAAACATCTTAAAAAGGTGCTTTTCCCGGATCCTGACGGGCCCAGTATAACGACCACTTCGCCTTTTCTGATCTGGGTGGAAATCCCTTTTAAAACCTCGGTTCCCGAAAAATCTTTCTTCAAATCGGTTACTTGGATAAAATCTTCTCTCAATTCAACGCTCACTGTTTCTCAACCTCTTTTCCAAAAGCGATACCAGTTTAGACAAAATGACAACGATAACCAGATAAATCAGTGCAACGGCAATCAATGGCATAAAGTCGCTATATGTAACGCCGCGGATAATATCGCCGCCTCGTGTCAGGTCGTTCAGCCCGATAAACGAACATACGGAAGTTTCTTTTAACAATACGATAAATTCATTGCCTAAGGCAGGTAAGACGGATTTGAAAGCTTGTGGTAAAATGATTGAATACATCGTTTGTATATAATTTAAGCCAAGGCTGCGGCCCGCTTCCATCTGGCCTTCATCAACAGCCATGATGCCGCCTCGAATGATTTCTGCTACATAGGCTCCCGAATTGATACCAAATGCCAGAATTGCTACTGGAACCCGATCCCATTGCAGCGGCGCGAAAATAATAAAATACATAATCATTAACTGAACAGCCATTGGTGTTCCGCGTATGATTGTCAAATACAATTTACAGATTGCATTTGGAAATTTCAGTTTTCCGGTTTTATCGTGTGTTGAACGGATAATAGCAATAATAAAACCCAGTATGATACCGAGTAAAACAGCAAAAAAAGTTACCTCAAGCGTAATACCTAATCCGTCAGTGATATACTCCCACCGGTTTTTTGTAATAAAATTGTTTACAAAATCAGCGGAGAGACTTGACCAAGTAGACTGAAACCATTGTGCGATTCCATTAAAAAACTCACCCATAATCATGCCCCTTGTGTTACAATCGAAAAGGGGCGGGATGTCCCGCCCCTACGGTATATGTTTATTTATTCGTGGATATATTTGTCGATGATATCCTGAACGGTACCATCAGCAATTAATTCGTTCAATGCATTGTTTACTTTTTCCCGGAGTTCATCGTTGCCTTTTTTGAAAGCAATGCAGTACTCTTCATTTTTAAATTCAGTTTCCAGGATCTTTAATCCTTCATTCTGTTCTACAAAGGCTTTAGCCGGTTGGTTGTCGATAATAACAGCGTCAACCTGACCGTTTTTCAGTGCAAGAACCGCATCTGCACCTTTGTTAAACTGAACAACATAGTCTTTCCCGAACTCATCTGTTGCGTAGATATCTCCGGTAGTTGTTAACTGAACGCCGATCTTTTTTCCGGCCAGATCGTCAACGGTTTGAATAGGAGAATCCTGTGTAACGATAACTACCTGTACGCCTGTTGCATAAGAGTCAGAGAAATCTACGGATTGTTTCCGGTCTTCTGTTATGGTCATGCCTGCCATGCCGATATCTGCTTGCCCGGAGTTTACTGCCGTAATGATGGAGTTGAATTCCATATCATCAATCCGTAATTCCATCCCCAACTTATCAGCAATAGCCTTTGCAATTTCTGCGTCAATTCCGACAATTTCGTCTCCGTCATAATATTCATACGGCGGGAACGTTGCATTGGTTGCCATTACTAAAGTTTCTTTTTCAGTTGGTTTTGCATTGACACATGCCGTTAGCGAAATCGCCATAATAGCAACTAAAACAAATGCTAAAATCTTTTTCATATCAAAAATACCCTTTCCTAATAATTTATTTAGTATACAAATATTATATGTATAATTATACGCTTTTTCAATAGGCAATTTCAACAAATATCATAAAATAAATACATCAAGTTTCATAAAATTTAAATTTTTAACTAATAATGATTTTTGTGATTTGTTTAGAAAATTTATATAAAAATTGTTTTTTGAAAAAAGAATAAAAATAAATCAGAAG
>WHHJ01000008.1 GCA_014872655.1 Clostridia bacterium | reverse complement strand
TTTACACCATTTTCGTCCTTTACACCATTCAAGGGTTTCATTGTCGGGAACAGCAGCGCATCGCGAATGGTGGCGCTGTCGGTCAATAGCATGACCAATCTATCCAGGCCAAAGCCGAGTCCCCCGGTCGGCGGAAGGCCATATTCCAGCGCAGTGATGAAGTCTTCGTCAACCTGTGCGTTCGCACCCTGCGCCCGCTTTTCGCGTGCCTGTTTTTCAAAACGTTCGCGCTGATCGATCGGGTCGTTCAATTCCGAGAAGGCATTGCCCATTTCGCGGCAATAAATAAAATATTCAAACCGTTCGGTAAACGCAGGATTAGACGCCTTGCGCTTTGCTAACGGAGAATTCTCTACCGGATAATCATAAATAATCGTCGGTTGAACCAGTTCTTTTTCGACATAAGCATCAAAGAACGCAATCAACACATGCCCCTTTGTTGCAGCGTCCCCTTCGGGAACTTCAACATGGTGTTCTTTGGCACAACTGCGAGCCTCCTCATCTGTCTGCCAAGAATCATAATCCACGCCGGCATATTTCCGGACCGCTTCTGCCATCGTCAGACGCTGCCACGGGCTGCCTAAATCAATCTCAACACCTTGATAAGTAATTTGAGTGGTTCCGCAAACATTTTGCGCAATCGTGCGGTACATATCTTCAATCAGATCCATCATCCCGAAATAATCCGTATAGGCCTGATACATCTCAACCGAAGTAAATTCCGGATTATGCGAAGCATCCATACCCTCATTTCGGAAAATCCGCCCCACTTCATAAACACGTTCAAAACCGCCGACAACCAAACGCTTCAGGTATAATTCCGTCTCGATACGCAAATACATATCCAAATTCAACGCATTGTGATGCGTTTTAAACGGACGAGCTGCAGCACCGATCTCTAAGGTATGCAAAACCGGAGTATCTACTTCCAAATATCCCAAACCGTCCAAGTAGCTGCGTACTTCACGCAAGATCTGAGACCGTTTGCGGAACGTATCACGCACTCCGGGATTGACAATCAAATCCACATAACGTTGACGATACCGCATGTCCATATCGCGTAATCCATGCCATTTTTCAGGCAACGGAAGCAAGGACTTTGTTAGTAACTGCATCTGCGACGCCCGAACAGAAATCTGGCCGCGATGCGTGCGGAAAACTTCGCCGCGGATGCCTACGATATCACCGATATCCCACGTTTTAAAAGAAGCAAAGGCTTCTTCTCCTAAATCGTCAACTTTTACATAGACCTGAATCCGGCCGCTACCGTCTAAAAGATCGATAAAATTGGCCTTTCCCATATCGCGCCAGGATAAAATACGGCCGGCAATCGACACTTCTTTTCCGTCCATCTGCTCAAACTGCTGAACGATCTGTGCCGCATGCGCCGTTACCGGATAAGACGTTTTTTCAAAAGGATCCTGTCCACGCGCTTTTAAATCCGCTAATTTCTGACGACGAATCTGAACCTGCTCGCTGTATTGGGCAGCTGCCTGCTCTTCGGTCAATACTTCTTCTTGATGAGAATTGTTTTGATTTGCCATTCTTTTACATCCTTTCCGAAATCAGACTAACCTCTGGATACGTCTAAAATCTTACATTCATACGAACCGCCGGGGGCATCTACGGTAACTGTAGCACCTTTTTTCTTCCCGATAAGAGCTTGCCCCAAAGGACTCTGGTCTGAAATTTTATTTTCAGCCGGATCGGACTCGGTTTTACCGACAATCGTATACTCCTCTTCTTCTTCCATATCCAAATCCAAAATACGCACTTTGGAGCCCACCGAAACGGTGTCTTTATCAATCTCAGATTCATCCAAAACTTTGGCATTTTTCAGTTGTTCTTCCAAATAGCTGATCCTCTGCTCCATTTTAGCCTGCGCGTCCAGAGCGGCTTCATATTCGCTGTTTTCCGATAAATCCCCGAATTCACGGGCTTCCTTAATTTTTTCTGCAATTTCAGGACGCTTTTCGGCTTTTAAAGTCGACAACTCCTGCTCCAGTTTTTGCAAACCTTCTTTAGTCAAAATAACTTCTGTGCTCATTGATCTATCCCCTTTATCCTATTTTACTGTTTAATATTTCGGCAGCTGCTGCCAACTGCGTATCTTCTTCGTCCGATAAACAATACAACCGCATTTGCTGTTCTTCCGTCAATGTAACGACCCGGTCCGGCGTTAACCCAACCTCGTTAAAATCCTGCCGAGACTGCGTTAAATACCGGAAGGTTGTAATTTTAACCGCAGAACCGTCCGATAATTCATACATCGTCTGTCCGACCGCCTTACCATACGACTGCTCTCCAACCAATTCCGCCCCAATTACATCCCTCAAAGAGGACGCAAACATTTCTGCGGCAGAAGCCGTTTCGCCGTCAATCAGAACAACACACGGTACAGACACCAACTTATCGTTCGTAGCCCGACGAACTTCCTCGCCGTCTTTGGCTTGCATGATGATAATATCCGATTCCGGGACAACCATATCCACCATCCGGCACACGGTTTCCAATTCGCCGCCGCTATTTCCGCGCACATCAAATAAATAACCCTTTACATTTTGTGCATTTAAAGTTTCTAACGCCTCACGGAACTGGTCAGCTGCATTTTGAGCAAACCGGTAAATCCGAATATATCCAAAGCCATCCTCCGTCACACGGAAATCCACTTCCCGTTCCGAATAGGCTGCAGCAGTAACCGGAACATCCCATTCTTGCCCGTCCCGCAAAACGGTCAACGTAATGCTTTGCCCTTGACTCAAAACCAACGAGGAAGAAATATCGGCATAATACTTTTGACGAATATCCTGCCCGTTAATGCCAACAATCCGGTCTCCGGCCTTCAACCCAGCGGTCTCCGCGGGGGAATTGCCCAACACGCGCCGGATAAACAAACCGTCAGACAACGGCTGAGAGGTGCTGTACGACAAAAGCAATCCGACTCCGCTGGCATCTCCGGCAATGGATGCCACATAGGCGTCGTACTCTTCTTTTGAAAAATAAATGGCGTACCGATCATCTTCCAAACCACTCAAATATCCGTATGCCGCTGTATTTTCAGCCGTTTCTTCATCAAATTCAAAAATCGATTTGGCCTCAATCAATCCTCGGATTTCATCTAACTTCCGCTCCAGCGAAAGATCCCGAGACGAATTCTGATAAAAATGAAAGAAAACCCAAAAACCGCAAATCAAAACCAAAGCGGTAACCAAGGAGGATATGATAGCCGTTTTTTTATTCTGTGATAACATGGTCTTTCCAACAGCGGCAACTCCGCTGACCTTTCTACTCTTGTTTTGGACAATAAAACACTGTCCCCTTACATATATGCAAAATAAACGCTAAAATACCTTATAAAAACAGAAAAATACAGCCGTCAGCGCAGTATGTACTGCGCCGACGCCCGCTGTTTTATGTAAAAAATCAACCAATTAACGAATGAATCGATTTCGGTGGCTTCCCATTCCCATAAACAATATATAATTCCGGGTCATAATAAGTGCCACGGTAACTGATTTTAAAGTCCAGATGGTTACCAAACGCATTCCCCGTTTGGCCAACATACCCAATCACCTGTCCTTTGCTCACACGCTGACCTTCCGAACAGGCAAACCCGGACAAATGATTATAATAGGTAACCAGTTTTGAACCGTGATCAATAGCAACCTGCATACCGCCGCCGGTGGTTACCCATCTGGCACGAATCACCTTTCCGTCTGCGACCGCAACAACCGGAGATCCGTGCGGCGCGCCGATATCAATGGCGTAATGAAAACTATGGTCAAATTCCCGATACCCAAACTTCGAAGTAACCCGCCCGGAAGCAGGAACCGGCCAGCACAGTTCATCGCCGTAATATGAATCATTGGAAGAAGCCAACTCTGCAATTTTTTTATCTAATTCTGCCTGCCGTTCCTCCAATATCGCAGACTCCGTCTGCAAAGAAGACGACTGACTGTTGATCGATGCAACCAAAGCGTCCAACGCATCCACTTTGCGCTGCTGTTCAGCGGCCACAGCTGCTACCTCATCAACGGCGGCCTGTTGTTGATTGGTCTTTTCTTCAATTTCTTGATATAAAGCCTCGATTTGTGTATAACTGTTTTTCACATCATTGATCAGCGACTTATCATACTCTGCAACTTCCGTCATCAAGTCGATTTTAGTCAACATGTCGGAAAGTGAGGAAGAAGATAAAAACACTTCCAAATACGAAGTCTCTCCGGCTTCATAAGAAGCCCGCGCACGAACACGGAACTGCTCAATACACTGATCCAGATTTGCTTGTACCTGCTCCAGTTCTTTTTGCTTTGCGGCAAGTTCTGTCTCCAAACCCGACAACACGCTGTTTAGCGCCGCCAATTTCTCATTGGTGACCTGCAAATCTTGCTCCATCAACAACTTTTCCTGCATCGACTGCTCTTTAGACTGTTGGAGTTTTTCCAGTTGAGATTCGATTTCACTCTGCTGCTTTTTGATATTACTCAATTCCTGCTGCGCTCGCTCCAACTCCGAAGAGCCTGCCGCAGACACCGAAATCTGCACGGAATCATCGTAGCCTAAAAAGCCTGCCATGCCAAATAAAAACACCATAGTTAAAACAAAGGCACAAACTTTTATCCACTTTCGTTTTGTCATAGATTCACCTCAGCCAAATTCCACAAGCCGTTTAACATAAACGCAAATCTGCTATGAAAACTTATACCCATTTTACCGATAATCAATCTTGTTCAGAAAACTCAGCATACTATTATGTATTTCATCTTTGTCGTATGCCTAAAAAGCAAAGATCGTTCCGCCAAAAAAATAAGTCCCTTTCAAAAATTGTGTTCCAACGTTTAAAATCAAACTAAAAAATTCTGTATCCGCACAATTTTCTAAGTTGAACAACGGCTCTTTCACATCATTTCGATCTGTGTCAGGGACAAAACGATACTACCCAATCAGCGAATGAATGGATTGAGGGGGTTTCCCGTTTCCGTAAACAACATATAACTCAGGATTGTAATAAGATCCTTTATAATAAATCTTAAAATCCAGGTGGTTTCCGGTTGAATTTCCGGTACTGCCGACATATCCGATCGTCTGCCCCTTTGAGACTTGCTGACCGGCAGAACAAGCAAACCCGGATAAATGGTTATAATAAGTAACCAATCCGGAACCATGGTCGATAACAATCTGCATACCGCCACCGGTAGTTACCCATTTTGCACTAATAACCTTTCCGTCTGCGACCGCAACAATTGCAGAACCATACGGAGCAGCGATATCAATGGCATTATGGAAACTATGATCAAAAGTCCGATACCCAAACCCGGAACTGATATATCCCGAAGCCGGAACCGGCCAACACAATTCATCGCCATAATAAGTTGCATTTGATGACGCTAACTTAGCAATTTCTTTATCCAGTTCTGCCTGCCGCTCCTCCAGCATCGCAGATTCTGTTTGCAAAGAAGAGGACTGACTATTTAACGAAGCCACCAGGTTATCCAGTGCGGCAACTTTGCGCTGCTGTTCAGCAGCTACCGCCGCGACCTCATCGACAGCCGCCTGTTGCTGATTGGTCTTTTCTTCAATTTCTTTATATAAGGCCTCAATTTGTATATAACTGTTCTTCACATCATTGATCAACGACTTATCATATTCTGCAACTTCCGTCATTAAGTCGATTTTAGTCAACATGTCGGAAAGCGAGGAAGAAGACAAAAACACTTCCAAATACGAAACTTCTCCCGCTTCGTAAGACGCGCGGGCACGAATGCGGAACTGCTCGATGCATTGATTCAAATTAGCCTCTGTTTCTTCAAGTTCCTTTTTCTTTGCCGCCAGTTCTGTCTCAAGACCGGAAAGCACACTGTTTAAAGCAGCCAACTTTTCATTGGTTACCTGTAGGTCTTGCTCCATCAGCAACTTTTCTTGCATCGACTGTTCTTTGGATTGTTTAAGATCTTCTAATTGAGACTCAATGGCACTTTGTTGCTTTTTAATATTACTTAACTCCTGCTGTGCCTGCTGTAATTCCGAAGATCCTGCAGCAGTCGCCGTTACCGAAAGCGGTTGTGGTTGATTCCCGCCAAAGAACCCAACCATGCCAAACAAAAAGACTATTGTCAACATACAGGCTAACCCTTTAATCCCTCGTCGTCTCATCTCAAATGCCTCCTCCAGTTATACTTTCAGATACTTCTTTACAGGGAATACAGAACCGATAATACCGACAATTCCTCCCGCAATTAAAAAGGCTAAAAATAAAAATGAAAAGTGCTCATCTATATTTAATGCGGAGCCCAGCCCAAAATCCTGAATAATCGGTGCCAAAAGGGCGTCATACAAAAACCGCTGCAAAAAGTAGGAAATGATCCCGGAAGCCAGACCGATGATCAAGCCCTCAATAAAATACGGTAGTTGTATGTAAAAATCCGCTGCACCCACATACTTCATGATACTGATCTCCGTTCGTCGAGAGAACACCGACAACTTGACGGAGTTTGTAATAATAAAAATGGACAGGATAAAAAAGATCGCAATCATAACGGCCGAAAAGATAGATAATACCTGGCGAATATTTACAATGGCCGAAACCACCTCGTGGGATGAACGTATCGCTGGTTGTCCAGCTTTTTCACCGGTCTCAAATTTTCCTAAGCCCTCAATCTGCTCAATGCTGTAGATCGTTTGATCATACTTATTCAAATCGATGATGTCAAAAATATAGGAAGGCCGAAAAACCGTTGCGTCCAGTCCTTCGATATTTTCCTCTCCGATCTGCTGTTTATAATTCTCCAAAGCCTGCTCGGGAGACTCATATTCGATATTTGTCAAATTGTTAATTTCCTTTAGTTGTTCGCCGACCTGTGTAATCTGCTCGTCGGTCAAGGTTTCTTCCAAAAAGATAACAATCTGATTTTCACTGGCAGCACCATCTACAAAATGATTGACGTTTTCAATCACCATATAAGTACTGCCAAGAGCCAATAAACTAACCGAAAGCACAATAATACTTGCCAACGTCAACAACGAGTTGCGAATGACATTATGAAATGCATTGCGTACGGCAAATAAAAAGCTGTCAAAACTCATTGATCTTCCGCCTCCTCTTTCTCTGTATCAGATGGCCCCTTGTCCGGAGAAAGTGCGGATAAAATATCAGATTTAATCTGCTCAAAACTCTTTTCCAGATCCATTTTAGCACGCTCGAAATCCTCAATATCCTTGTTCGGATCTTCTTGAGGTGCTGGTTCCGTTTTCTCTGCCGGCGTTCCCTCGGATAACGGTGTCTCCGTCAACTGAGATTGCTCGGTGTCCGTCGCATCCTCTGGCTCAACGACTTCTGCGGTAGACAATTTTTCAACATCAACCGACTCCACGGCCGAATCCGCAGCAACAACCGGCTCCTCCGGCACAGAAGGAGCTTCTACCCTCTGTTCCAGCACCATTTCAGACTGCAAAATCGATGTTTCTTCATCATCTTCTTCAGGTTGAGAAGACTCATCCGGTTCATCATCGAAAATGCCTCGGGACAAATCGACTTCTTCTTCGTCTAAATCCGTTTCAAATAAAGATTTTCTGTGCCGACGCCCAAAATGAACGCGCTTTTCTCGATTGACTCTACGACTGTGTTCCAACTCCAATGCACGAATCTCATCTTCGTTAAAATCATCATCAGCTTCATTCGGATCTCTCACGATCTCCGGATGCGCCGTATCAAACTTAATCCGACCCTTCTCCAAGGTAATGACACGTTTACCAAACCGCTCGACCAGATCCTTTTCGTGCGTGACCACCACAACTGTGATACCGCTCTTATTGATGATGTCTAACATCTCCATGACTTCCAAAGACATCTTCGGGTCAATATTCCCGGTCGGTTCGTCGGCAATAATCATCTTCGGACTATTCACAATGGCACGCGCAATGGCAACACGCTGCTGCTCACCGCCGGATAACTGCGACGGATACGACTTGGTCTTATGCGAAAGGCCCACAATATCCAACACCGTCGCCACACGCTGTTTAATTTCCTTGCGCTTACGTCCGACCACGCGCATGGCAAAAGCAATATTATCATAAACATTCATCGACGGATTGAGGCGAAAATCCTGAAAGACAACCCCCATCTGCCGTCGGAATTTCGGAATCTGGCGATGTGAAAGGTCCTGCGTATTTACACCGTCTATAATGACGTCCCCATAAGTTGGAACATCTTCGCACATAAGCAAACGGACAATCGTTGATTTCCCCGCACCGGAATGGCCGTTGATAAACACAAATTCTCCGTCTTGAATTTTCAGGCTTACACGCTTTAACGCAACGGTCCCGTTTTTATGTGTTTTCGTCACCGATTTGAGCGTAATCGTATAAATCCCTCCTTGTCAAAGCAATAAACTGTCTTTTCTAATCCCCGTCCAAAATTTTGAACTAAATAACCGTTTGAAGGTACAAACAAACGTTTCTACCTTCAAAAAAACAATATTCAATTAGAACTTCGTCGGATTAGACGACAGATACTTCCGCACCATCAAGGCCACTTTAAACACGATTGCATGATCAAACTGTTTGAGGTCAAGCCCCGTCAACCGTCTGATTTTTTCCAGACGGTATACCAGTGTATTTCGATGCACAAACAACTTTCTTGATGTTTCGGAAACATTCAGGTTATTTTCAAAGAATTTTTGTATGGTAAACAAGGTTTCATGATCCAAAGAATCAATAGACCCTTTCTTAAACACCTCGGCTAAAAACTGCTCGCAAAGTGTGGTCGGCAAATAATAAATCAATCTGCCGATTCCGAGATTGTTATAAGACATAATCGTCTTTTCTACGTCAAACACCTTGCCGACTTCGATTGCCACTTGAGCCTCTTTAAACGAGCGCGACAAGTCTCGCAGTGTCGTTACAATCGTACCGATTCCGACTACTGCGCGCGTATAGAACTCGCTGTTTAAAGTGTCCACAATAGAACGTGCTAACTTTTCCAAGTCTTTTGCATCGGTATTTAATTTAATTTCTTTTACCAATGCAATGTCATTTTCGCCCACATTAACCACAAAGTCTTTTGTCTTTTCCGGGAACAGACTCTGCACGATATCATAGGCAAATACTTCCGTCCGATCCAGCAGGTGAATCAGAATAACCACGCGGGGAACCTCGCCGTTAAAGTGCAATTCCTTGCTTTTGGCATAAATATCGCCCGGTAAAATATTTTCAAGAATAATATTCTTGATAAAATTAGACTTGTCGTATTTTTCATCGTAAAAATCTTTCATCGAATTCAACGACACGGCAAGCACGCCTGAAAGAGACTCTGCCAGTGCATCCGTCCCCTTTACAAACACCACATTGTCAAGCTTTATTCTGGATCCGATTACCCGATACGTATATCCGTCCATTACACTCACGTCAGACATCGCCATGATATCACTCAAGCTGTTGGCGACGCTTTGTCCGATCATCGACAAATCGTTACAGGCAATGATCGTTGCAGATTCGTCAATAACACCGATAACACGATCTGTGCAGTCTTTCATTTGCTGAATAACGCTTTGATAAAGTTTGGTAGACATAATTGAATACACACAGTCCTTTCATGACATATACATGTACATTATTTTCTTTGCGCATAATAACCAATAATTATTATATATAATATCACTTTTTTAAATAAAAATCAAGCCTTTTTATGAAAATTACACTATTTTTTCTTTTTTTTCTATTTAAAATCCATAAACAAATGGCAAACCTCGTCGAATTTAGACAACGCGGATTCCCGGTCCGAAGAAATCTGCTGCTGCAATTGTATTTTAGAATCAAATTTCTGCTCCGGACGAAGAAACGAAACAAACAAAACCTGCGCCTGTTTGCCATATAAATCGCCCAACTCGGCAAAAGCAGAGGGCTTTTGTTCGGATGTTTTCAAAGAAGAGGTCTGCTGTATTTTTAATGGATCAACAGAAGATTCGCATTGCTCGGATTGAATCTCCTCAACGGAAGATTCGCTGCAAGAGCCGGACACGGCGCAGCTAACGGGGTTTTCAGCATGATCCCCCTCAGAGAAAAATGACGGCTGGTCTGCTGGCATTACAAAATCAGCAGGGCCTGATTCAGAGGAAAGTGACGAATGGACTGCCGACATTGCAAAATCGGCATGATCCCCGGTATCGGACGTCTCAACAAGAGTACTGCTTACATCCGTAAATAACGGTTTCATGATATGCGTCTCGACTGTAGTCCTGCCAAGATCCGTAACGGTGGGACAAACCCCGACATTCGTAACCGAAAGATAGGCGCGCCCGTCCAAGACCGTAGCGGTGCAATAAACCCCAAAACGCGGAAGGACAAAAAGATCTGACGGAATAAAATTGATCGTGGGAAAGCCCATCGTCCGCCCAAAGTGTCGTCCGCTCTGAACCTGCCCGGTTAACTGATAACAACTGCCCAGCAAAACACGGGCTTCTTCCACCCGGCCGCTGCGTATACATTCCCGAATACGGGAGGAACTGATAACCTGCCCCGACGCATCTTTTTGCAGGGGAACCACACAAACATCACAACCAACCTGCTGCGCATAAGCATCAATATTCAGCCGAGAACCCTCTCCGTTATGCCCAAACCGAAAATTCTCCCCGCAAACTACGCAAACACAGCCAAAACGCTGTTTGAGCATGGTTAAAAACTCAAGCGCAGACATCGATGCGAACGGCGCATCGAAGGCCACAGAAACCACTCGGTCAATCCCGCAATCCAGCATGATCTCTTGCTTTTGTTCATTGCTGCGAATCAACTGAACCGGATGCGTCGAATCAAAAAAATTTTTAGGATGATTGGAAAAGGTAAAGGCAATCGTCCCGCAGCCTCGTTCTGCGGCAAGGCGCACAGCCGTTCGAAACACCTCCCGATGCCCTACATGACATCCGTCAAAATTTCCTACAACCACTACATTTTTATCCATATACTCCGCCTTTTTCAATTGGTATGCTTTGGTACGTTTGCACGCCAGACCTTTATTCAGTAATCCAAAGCCCGATACTCCAATGCTGTTTGCGCATGGGCAAAACAAATGCTGCAATACAATTCTTGTTCACAGTTCCGCAGGGGCTTTCCATACAGCTTTTACTCCATCCGACTGACCTCGACACAATGCGACAAAATTCCCGGACTCCGAATAAGCCCGCATCAGCGCCGAACCGACAAAATTCTCCCCACGGACACGTTCATAGTTGATTACGCCACCGTTCAAAAAATAAGCTAAACCGCTTTGCGCGATCTCCACACGCGGACAATGCGAAAAAGCCTGCTCCGCAGAGACGGACAGTTCTTTCAAACGACCTTGTCCGGCAGCTTCAACCACCGCATCTAAAGAATGACAGGACGCCAGACAAAACCCATTGGACCGCGTCCGCTGCAAACGGCTCATCGCAGCCCCACAACCGAGTTTTTTGCCAATATCGGCGCACAAAGTCCGGATATAAGTTCCTTTGGAACAATCGACCTGAAATAAAAATTCACAGTCTGAAACCTGTTCGCAGACCGTCAGCGAATAAATCTCTATAGGACGGGGCTGGCGCTCAACCTCTACCCCAGCCCGAGCCAGTTCATATAATTTTTTACCGCCGTGTTTAACGGCTGAATACATCGGAGGCGTCTGCAAACTCCGTCCGATAAAAGTGTTCAGCACCTGCTCTAATTGTGCCCGGTCGACCCGAACCGGATATTCGGAAAGAATCTGCCCGGTGGTATCCTCCGTATCGGTTGTAATCCCTAACCGAATTCCGGCAAGATACTGCTTGTCCGAAACCAATAAATCACTTAATTTGGTATCGGCACCTGTGAGCACGGGCAAAACCCCCGTACAAATGGGGTCTAAGGTGCCGGTATGACCGATCTTCAATTTTCGGTCTGCAACCGCGCGCTTGACGGCTGCAACGACATCATGAGACGTCATGCCGGCCGGTTTATCTATCGGTATGATCATCCAGTGCTTCCTCGATTACTTTTAATAATGATTGCTTGGCTTGCTGTAGATCGCCTGTAAAACTGCAGCCTGCGGCACGAGCATGTCCGCCGCCGCCAAAAACACCGGCGATCTGAGCCACGTTTAAATCTCCCTCTGAACGCAGGGAAACGCGAATTTCTCCGTCCGATAATTGCCGCAGCGTAATGCTTGCCTGAGTGCCTTGTACGCGACGGGCAACCGAAGATAACCCGTCCATACTTTCATCATCAAGCCCTAATGGACGGATCATATCCTGCGTGACGCAAAGAACGCTGACTCGACCATTGCAATGCACTTCCAGCCGCTGCGCGGCAATCCCCTCCAGCTGTATCCGGGACAATGGAGCACAATCAAACAAATTCCGGTTGATTTTCGCGGCATCAATCGAATACCGGAGCAGCTGTGCCGCGGCCAAATGTGTAGACGGCCGTGTGTTGGAATATTTAAAACATCCGGTATCGGAAGAAATCGCCACATATAATTTCTCAGCCAGATACGTATCGAGTTCCAGACCGCATTCGACAATCAATTGATACAGCAATTCTCCCGTACTGCTGCACGCCCCGTCGCAAATTGTCTGCGCGGCATAGGCCGTGTTGGTGGCATGATGATCGATACAAAAATCCACTCGGGTAGCCCAGGATTCATACGCACTGCCCAGCAATTTGGGCTCGGCCACATCCAAACTCACAACCGTCTGTGGCTCAAACAGCATCGGCAGCTCGGCCGCACCGTCTGTAACAAATTGAAGTCTTTGAGGCACTTCATCACTGCAGGCCACAAAAACTTGCCGCCCGGCACGTTCCAGTAAATGCTTTAAAGCAAAACAACTGCCCAGCGTGTCCGCATCCGGACCGCGATGCGCCAACAACATCACGCGGTCTTGTTGTAAAAGTTGGGCAAAAAGATCTTTCCAGCCTGCCTGTATCATGACTCTTCCTCTTCTTGTTTGATTTGTTTGAGGATCTGATCAATTCTTGCTCCGGTTTGAATGGAATGGTCGACCTCAAAGGTTAACTCCGGAACGCTGCGCAAATTCAGCCGTTCGCCCAGTCTCTTCCGCAAAAAGCCGGAAGCAGCCCGCAATCCTTTTAAAACGTCCTTCTCGGCATCGTCGCCCAGCCAGCTGACGTAAATTTTAGCATATTTTAAATCAATAGAGACTTTTGCAGAAGACACCGTGACCAAGGACGGGATCCGCGGATCCTTCACTTCACGCAAAATCAAACTTAGTTCTCGGCGGATCTCTTCATTGATCCGATTCTGCTTGTAATAATTGTCTGCCATTTTTTCACCTGCTTTATATGGAACAGGCCGAGGGGTTCCGGCGTTTCACCGCTCCCTCGGCACCGTTTTACCGTTCTATTTCTTCATTGGTGAAGGCTTCGATGATATCGCCTTCCTTAATGTCATTATACTTTTCTAAGCCGATTCCGCACTCAAACCCTTCGGCAACTTCCTTGGCGTCGTCCTTGAAGCGCTTTAACGAATCGATTCGGCCTTCATGCACGACAATGCCGTCCCGAACCAGACGAACACTGGCCGTACGTGTAATTTTTCCGTCTTTGACATAACATCCGGCAATGGTTCCGACTCCGGAAACTTTGAATGTCTGACGAACTTCTGCCTGACCGAGTGTGACCTCCCGATATTTGGGGGCAAGCATACCCTTCATGGCGGCTTCTATCTCTTCCAGACAATCGTAAATAACACGATACAACCGAATATCGACGCCGTCTTTTTCGGCAATATTCTTGGCATTGCTGTCCGGGCGAACATTAAACCCGACGATGATCGCGCCTGATGCAGACGCCAGCATGACGTCCGACTCGTTGATTCCGCCGACCGCGCCATGAATAACAGCAACCTTCACTTCTTCGTTGCTCAGTTTTTCCAGCGAGGCGCGGACTGCTTCTACAGAGCCCTGAACATCGGCTTTGACAATGATATTCAGCGTCTTGCGCTCGCCTTCCTTAATCTGCGAGAAGAAATCATCCAGCGTGACATTCATGCGCATTTTATTGGCTTCGGCCTTTTGCTCGTCTTTACGCTGTGCAACCAATTCACGTGCCATTTTTTCGTCTTTAACAACATGGAAAACATCGCCTGCGGACGGAACTTCGGACAACCCGACAATCTCAACCGGCATAGAAGGACCGGCTTCTTTAATTCGATTGCCTTTGTCATCTGTCATAACACGAACGCGTCCAACGGCCGTTCCGGCTACAACAACGTTCCCTGCATGCAGCGTACCGTTTTGTACCAAAACCGTAGCAACAGGGCCGCGGCCTTTATCCAGTTTGGCCTCGATAACGGTTCCTTTGGCGTCACGGTTCGGATTGGCACGTAATTCCTGCATATCGGCAACCAGCAAAACCATCTCTAACAGTTGGTCTAACCCTTCTTTGGTAGCTGCAGAAACCGGCACGCAAATCGTATCGCCGCCCCAAGCCTCCGGCACCAGTTCATACTCGGTTAGATTTTGCAAAACCCGGTCAAAGTTCGATTCCGGTTTATCCATCTTATTGACGGCGACCACAATCGGAACGCCGGCCGCTTTGGCATGGTTGATCGCTTCTACCGTTTGCGGCATAATGCCGTCATCACCGGCAACAACCAAAATAACAATGTCTGTAACCTGTGCGCCGCGTGCACGCATCGAAGTAAATGCAGCATGCCCGGGCGTATCCAAAAACGTAATATCCCGACCGTTCACCTGCACCTGATAAGCACCGATATGCTGGGTAATACCGCCGGCCTCGCCGGAAGTAACAGAAGTATGGCGAATGGCATCCAACAGACTGGTCTTACCGTGGTCAACGTGTCCCATCACCACAACAACAGGGCTTCTGGGTTCGAGATCCTGGTCTGCGTCCTCGGAATCATCAATCAACCGATCTTCAATGGTCACAACAACCTGTTTAGACACTTTCGCCCCTAAATCTTCGGCAACCAGTGCAGCAGTGTCATAATCGATAATCTGTGCGGCAGACGCCATAATACCGAGTTCCATCAACTTTTTGACGATTTGCACGTTGGTCATGCGCAATTCGGCCGCGAGTTCGCTGACAGACATCTGCTCGGGTAAAACAATATTGCTTAAGTGCTTTTTCTTATTTTTTTCGTACTGCTCTAAGCGTTTGAGTTTTTCAGCGTCGTTCTCTTTTTTATAATTATTTTTGTTTTTATTCTTACTCTTAATTTTTTGCTTGCTCTTTCCGTAATCCCGATCGGCACGATCTCCGACGATGTCGTTTAATCGTTCGTCATACTTGGCAAGATTGACGTTGATAGGGGTTCTGGTATCGACCATAACGGCGCGGCCAAGCGTTCCGCCCGAAACGGTTTCGGTAATCGTTACGCCTGTCTCAGGCTGAGACTTAGGCTGCCGCTCGATTTTTTGGAATTTCTGCTTTTGAGGGGGCTGCTTTTTCTTTTCCTGTTTTGCGGGCCGAGTCGGAGTAGCTTGCTGCGGTCTGCGAGAAGAATCCTGCGTAGCAGTAGTGGCGGGCTCTGCCGAGATTTTTTTACTCGTAGCGTCCAACACTGCCGGCTTCGGCTCTGAAGCTGCTGCAGCCGGTTTTTCTGCAGATGCCTGCTGCACCGGTTTTGACGGTGCCGAAGCCGATTTCTGCGACGGTTTTTCTGCCGGTTCCGGCGCTTTTTTCGGTTCTGCTTTTACCGCAGGTTCCGGTTTTGGTTCCGGTTTTTCCGCCTTCTCCGGTTTTGGTGCGACACGCTCCCGATACGTATTAAAATATTCTTCAAACGTTCCGTATCCCGGACGCTGTGTATAATAATCAAACAGTAAATCTAACTGTTCGGGCAAAAGCACCGTTGTATGCTTACACTCCTCCTGCCCGAAATACTGAGCCAGAACCTCCGACAGTTCTGTCATCTTAATATCAAAATGCTTACAAAAGTCTCCCGCTTTATACTTCATCTGCGTTCCTTTCGCCATATCTATTGCCCCCTATCAGTTTTTCGACTCGGTTTGCGACCGCGAGATCAACGCATCTGCAAACCCGTCGTCCGTTACAGCCAACACCGCACAAGACCCTACTCCAAGAGCCTTTCCCATATCGACTTTTTTCATATCCGTCTGAATTACCCGCAAGCCCAGACGGTCTATATTTCTTTTTGTTCGGTCACTTGCATCACATGCCGCAACCAATAATTTGCATTTAGGTACTTGGACAGAAACCTGATCAAAGCCCAATATGACTTTGTTCGCTCGTCTGGCAAGCCCTAACATGCCCATAAAATTAGGATTCAATGAGTTCCTCCAATTGATCGTAAATCTCCGCCGGAACCTCCGTTTTTAAAACTCGGTTGAGCCGCTTTGTTTTTTTTGCCTGCTGCAAACAGGTTAAATCCCGACACAAATAGGCGCCTCTGCCGTTTGCCTTTCCGCTGGGATCGATCGAAACGGTGCCGTCCGGAGATTTTACAATCCGTATCAATGTATATTTATTTTGTTTTTGATTACAACCGGCGCATGTTCGCGTCAATTTCTCTTTGGATGATTTTTGTTTTTGCTCCATAAACTCACGCCTATTCGGAAATAATATCAATCTTATATCCGGTCAATCTGGCCGCCAGTCGAACATTCTGTCCGGTTTTTCCGATAGCCAGCGATAACTGATCTGCCGGAACCAAAACCTTGCAGGTCTTTGCATCCGTATCAATCTCCAACAGCTTAACTTCTGCAGGAGAAAGAGCTGCTGCTACATATTCACCGGCATCTTCGGAATATTTAATCAAATCAATCCGTTCACCGCTCAAGTTTTGCAAAATAGAAGAAATTCGGCTGCGGTGCGTTCCGATACAAGCACCAACGGCGTCTACATTTGCGTCCGTAGAGGCCACCGCAACTTTAGACCGGGAACCAGCCTCCCGGGAAACGCCTTTGACCTGTACCACGCCCTGCGCAATCTCCGGAACTTCCAATTCAAACAACTTCTCTACAAATCCCGGGCTTACCCGAGTTAACAAGACTTCACGCGTACGAATGCCGCGATGCGCATCCGGCTCCTGCATGTTGACGCAAACCTTGACAATATCGCCTTCGGAAAACGTTTCGCCGGGTATCTGCTCTCTGGCAAATAACGGCATTTCACGGTTGCCGATTTCGATCATCACGGTTCTTCCAGGGCCCTCGCTGCTGCGAACCGTTCCGCTGACAACCGAACCTTTTTTATCTTCAAATTCGTTAATGATCGTGCCGTTAACGGCCTCATTAATCGCCTGGATAATGACGTTCTTACCCACTTTAGCGGCGATACGGCCAACATCGGAGGGGTCCACATCAATCTGCGCAACATCGCCGACTTTATACTTTTTACTGATTTTACGAGCTTCTTCCAACGTGATTTCCGAGCTTGGATTCAGAACCTGTTCTACAATATCCTTTTTAATGTATACGCGGACTTTATCCTTGGCTTCATTAAATTCCACTTCCACCAGTTCCTGCGGCACATTTTTGTCCCGACGAATCGTGGCGGCAATGGCTGCCTTGATTTTTTCCAGCATATATTCTTTCGGAATACCTTTTTCTTCCTCCAAAGCGGCTAGCGCTTCATAAAACCCTTTCATTTTTCCGGTCCCTCCAACTATAATAAATCTATCGTAACTTTTGAAATTAATGTTCGCTCGACTTTGCGCTCGACCCCGTTCACACAAACATGGATGGTCTGTTCGTCAAAACCTTCTAAAACAGCGCCGAATACCTTGGGCAATCCGTCCAGGCTTTTATAAGTATGAATTTCAATCTCATGGCCGATAAACCGCTGCAAATGCGCATCCGTTTTTAACTGCCGGACAAGCCCCGCCGATGAAACTTCTAAATAATAACTTTGCGGAATCGGATCTTCTTCATCTAAAATCGGACTTAAATACCGATCCACACTTTCGCAGTCATCTAAACTGACGCCGCCCTCGGGACGATCGATATAAATCCGTAAATAATATTCTGAACCTTCTTTTTTATACTCGATATCCCACAACTGTAACCCCAAAGAGTCCAGCCCCGGCAAAACGAGTTCTCGAACGCGGTCGACGATTCCCACAAAAACACCTCTGTAATAACTTTACAGGAGAGGTCTTTCAACCTCTCCTGTAAACAGTATATCACATTTTTTCAGAAATTACAATAGTTTTTTTGAAAAAATCGGCAAAATCTTCAAAAAACTTGTTCTTGAACACCGATAGGTTGGCCAAACAGTCGGTCCAAAGGTCGTCTTGGTTGGCGATACAGGAAAAAACACTTGATCCATTGCAGGATGAGGACAAAACCGAAACTTCCTTTGCAAGAATCTGCTGCGCCTGCTCTTGGGTGAGAACTTCGCACGCAACCATACGCTCCAGCACTTGGCGCATCCGTTGTTTAGCCAGCGCAAACGCTTCATCCGGAGCATATGCCGAAGGTGCATTCGGAAGACCGGCAAGCAGCACACACTCAGCATCGGTTAACTGTGAAACCTCTTTTCCAAAATATCCGCGAGCTGCGTCTGAAATCCCATAATATCCGCTGCCGAAGTAGATGGTATTGACATACAATTCAAAAATTTCGCTTTTTTGATACTTGGATTCCAGTTCAAATGCGGCAAAGACCTCGGCAAATTTCCGCTCCAGACTTTTTTCCTGAGTAAAAAACAAATTCTTGGCCAACTGCTGCGTAATCGTACTGCCGCCCTGCGCAAAAGAAAGCGTTCTTAAATCATATAGCGCCGCCCGGCAAATGGCAAGCAGATCGATTCCGCCATGCTGCTCAAACCGATGATCTTCTACGGCAATGACCGCATCAACATACAAATCCGGAAGCTGTTCATACGGCACAAAGTCCTCCTGCTGCCGAATCTGTTCAACCACTTGTTCCATCGGGGCCTGCTGCATCGAGTCCCGGTACATCCGGTATCCCTGCACCGCAAAAAACCCGATCAGAACACAGCCGATCATCAGCAAGACAACAACAAACACGAGCAAAACTTTCAATACGGTTAAGATCGCTTGTTTCATATTTCATTCTTCCTTCTGCAGGGTTCTGCGCCAAGGCAGGACCCTGCCCTTTTTTCTTTTCTTTTCCATGCCGCGCGCATCGCCGCGGCCGCCGTGTTACGGCAATCCTTTTTGGAGTCCGTTTATTCATGATCTACAAAATCAGAATCCGGACCGATGTTTTGTGAAAGCGGCAAATCCCCCGGTTTGATCGTTTGTTTCCTTGCAAACCGCACGGCAACTTTATCGGTAAATGTCCAGACTCCGGCGGTCAGCAAAACTAAAATCACCGTAGGGATCAGCAAAAGGACAAGCAGTACCATCCCAAAACCGACGCCTGCCGCCTGTAATCCACGCCCGAAGATCTGCCGAAAAGAAACGCCGGCACCCGTTTGGCCCTTTTCTCTGTCCTCTATCATTGCCGCATGAACACCTCCGACAAACAACAGGTTAACTTCCTTTACAAATTTACGAACAACGAACCTCATCTGCACTGGCAATTGAATAATATGCACCGGACGTGATTCGATAAACCAACATGTAAAACAAGGCAAAAATCAGATAGCAAATCACGGTGACCAAAATCAATAATTTTAAATTGATCAGCCCAAACAACATCAGCAGCTTATATACCAGCGGAAAGGCAAACGCTAAATGGACGCCGGCCGTAATAAGAGGCAGGAAAAATACGGTTAACACTTGAGAATTGACGCTGCGACGAATTTCTCTTTTGGTCATGCCGACCTTTTGCATAATATCAAACCGAGCCTGATCCTCATATCCCTCCGAAACCTGCTTGTAATACATAATCAATACCGCGGCAAAGACAAAGACAATGCCCAATAAAATGCCGAGGAAGAAAAATCCGCCGTGCAAACCAAAAAAGGAGTCTCTTTCCTGCGCGGCGCTGTCACCGCGGACGTAAGAAAGGGTTTGCTGGTCGGGATATCCGGACTGCTGCAAAACGTTTTCAACGGATTGATAGATCTCGATTTGTTCCTGCGAATCACAGGACAAATCAAAGCCGTAAAACCACTCCAGTTCAGCCAGATCCGCGCCGTTTGCGCCGGGCAAGGATGTCAGCATTTCAGCCATACTGTCAAAATCGGATACAAACAAGAACATCGACGGGAAGATCTGCATCGCATCAATGCTGTTGCCGATAAAGCCTTCCGCAGCCTGCTGCACTGTCAAAGGGGCCATATCGCCAATGGTCACCGTGCTTTGTGTATACTCCTGCTTAGTTGTATACATCAGCACCTGCCCGTCGGAAAGCGTCTGCTGCAGATTCATGATACGGTTATAGTCCTCGATGGAAAAGACAAAAATTTGCCAGAGGTCTTCAAAATCGCTCATGGACGCGTCGGCATAAAAAAGATCCGTATCAATCACGCTGTCCTTGACGCAAGCGCCGAAAGAGACGTAGGCGTAGTTCAAAATATTCTCCGGCTGCTGCCCTTTTTCCCGCGCGGTTTGTTCCAGCTTTTCACACAACTGCATCTGTGCATCGGAATGCAGAAAGGCAGGATCTTCTACAACAGCATTGACCATAATATTGCGCGGATACCGCGTCCTTAAATTTTCTTCTTTGCCGACATATAAGCAAACGGTAGAAGAAAGCATCACCAACACCATGGTACAGAGAATACAGATAGAGGCCAATCCCGCACCGTTTCGCTTCATCCGATAAACCATGGAAGAGACCGAAACAAAATGATTGGGTTTGTAATAATATTTTTTCCTTTTTTGCAGCAATTTGCATAAGACGACAGAACCGGCGATAAACAACAGGTAAGTGGCTGCGATGACCATCAGAACCGCAACAAAGAACCAGACTAAAGCCGAAACAGGATCTTGGATGGTCACCGCCAGCCAATAAGCGCCGCCCAACAACAGCACGCCTAAAACGGCAAGAACCCAGTTGGCCCGGGGCGGTTTTTCTCCGACATTTTCACTGTGCAATAATTCGATGGGTTTGGACAGATGAATCTGGCGCAGCGAATTGAGAAAAATCAATAAAAAAATGACTGAAAAAAGGACCAATACCGACCAAATGGTCCGCAAATCCACCGTCAGAGAAAACGAAACGTCGGCAGACAAAATGTTGACCATGCCCAATTCGGCCACTTTGGAAAAGAGGATGCCGGCGATCAGCCCGCCTGCGATAGCGATGAAGGCAATGATTAAGTTTTCCCAAATTAAAATCCGGGCAAGATTGCGTTTACCCATACCTAAAATATTATAAAGGCCGAATTCTTTTTTTCGCCGCCGCATCAAGAAAGAATTGGTATAAAACAAAAAAATCAGCGCAAAAAAGCCAACGACCCAGGTTCCCAGCTGCAACATGGATAAAACGACATCTCCGCCGGGCATGGTTGCCAATATGGGGCTGACGCTTAAAAAGCAAACGATATAAAACATCATGACCATCCCGACACAGGTCAGGATATAAGGCAGATACAAACGCTTGTTTTTCCGGATTCCCGTCCAGGCCAATTTTACATAAAAGGAGCGACTCATTGACGATCACCGCCTGTTGCCAACAAGGTCAAGGTATCGGAAATCTTCTGATACAGTTGTTCATCGGTATTGTCGGCGCGATAAATCTGATGAAAGACTTCCCCGTCTTTGATAAACAGAACCCGCCCCGCATGGCTGGCGGCTTTTACGGAATGGGTAACCATGATAATCGTCTGTCCGCCCTGATTGATCTTTTCAAACAGCCGCAGCAATTCGTCGGTGGCCTTAGAATCCAATGCCCCCGTCGGCTCATCGGCAAGAATCAACCGCGGGTCGGTGATCAGGGCCCGCGCAACGGCCGCCCTCTGTTTCTGCCCGCCGGAAACTTCGTACGGATATTTTTTTAAAAGATCTGAAATTCCCAAAGAAGCTGCAATCGGCGCGATCCGCCGTTCCATTTCTTTATAGTGCACGCCAGCTAACACCAGAGGCAGATAAATATTGTCTTGCAGAGAAAAAGTGTCTAATAAATTAAAATCCTGAAAGACAAATCCCAGATTGTCCCGGCGGAATGCTGAAATATCTGAATCCTTAATGGTTGCAAGATCCCGGCCGTCTAAAAGAACGGACCCCGATGTGGGGCGATCTAACGCCGCTAAAATGTTCAACAGCGTGGTCTTTCCCGATCCGGATTCGCCCATCACGGCAACATACTCGCCTTCCTGCACGGTAAAGGTCACGTTTTTTAAGGCTTCGACCTTATTGCCGCCAAAGCGAGTGGTATAAATTTTCTTTAGGTTCTTGACTTCCAAAATACTCATAAATCCAATCTCCTCCTGTCCTTTGACAGGATTATTATAGCATAAAAGAGGAATGCCTCGCCATACGATCGTCTTACATTCCTCTTGGTACTTCTTACGTTTTTGTCATAAATGCTACTCAAACTTCATTTCACGACTGTCCAGATCGATCCGCACGGTGGTACCCTTACCGGGAACAGACTGAATACGCAGACCATGACCTAAATTGCGGCAAATACGAGAACTCAGATATAATCCGATTCCGCTGGCACGCTGATCAAACCGCCCGTTATAACCCGTATACCCTTTTTCGAATACGCGCGGCAAGTCCTCCGGCGCGATGCCGATGCCCGTGTCCTGAATACACAGCGTTTTGGGTTCTTCTAAAAAAATACGGACCTGGCCGGTTTGCGTATATTTGAGCGCGTTGGACAAGATTTGTTCTAACACAAACAGTAACCATTTTTCATCTGTAAGGACACGAACACATATCGGGTCGTAATTCAACCGGATTTTTTTTCGGATAAACGGACCGGCAAATTTCCGAACTGCCTGGCGGACAATACGGTCTAAATCACATTGCCGAATCACATAATCCGTACTGTCGGAATCCAGACGCAGATAACATAAAACCATCTGGACATATTGCTCGATACGAAGCAGGTCTGCAGAAAGATCACGAGCCAAGTCTGAATCTTCATTTTGCAGCATCAATCGCATCGAAGCAATGGGCGTTTTAATCTGATGGGCCCAGACGGTATAATAATCGATCATATCTGTGTATCGTAAATTCATAGAATCCTCGACTTGCTTGCATCTCTGACAAAGCAAGGACACCATCTGCTGATAATCCTGCGCTTCCCAGGTTTGGACAGCCGGCAGATGCTCGGCGGCAGACTCCACATTTTTAGTGAGTAAAATCAATGTCCGGTGCCGGTCCCTACTGCGAGAAAAATCAACGGCCGCAAAAATACCACCTGCTAAAATACAAAACGCTGCCGGATACAGAACGGCCGTTACCGGAAGATGATATAATAGAAAAAAAATCAAAAAGACCACGGAAAACAGCACAAACAACGCGATAGCGCGTCTGTGGAAAAAACAATAACGCCAAAAGTCTTTCATCCTTTTGCCTCCGTCCTTATCCCAAGGTATAACCGACGCCGAATTTGGTACAAATAAAATCCGAAAGGCCGATGGCCTGCAACTTCCGCCGCAACCGGTTAACGTTGACGGTGAGCGTGTTTTCGTCAACAAAACTGTCAGTCTCCCACAATCGCTGCATCAGGTTTTCACGGCTGACCACTTTGCCTTTATTTTCCATGAGTGTCAATAAAATGCGGTATTCGTTTTTGGATAACTCAAGCCGCTGGTTCTGATACGTTAAGGTATTATCTGCCGTATTCAAGAAAGCTGCCCGATGTTCCAAGACCGGCATATTCGCACCAAAATCATAGCTGCGCCGCAATAACGCCTGTATTTTTGCGATCAAAACGCTTTGGTCAAAAGGTTTGGCGATAAAATCATCGGCTCCCATATTCATCGCCATCACAATATTCATATTATCCGCAGCAGAAGAAATAAAGATAATGGGAACATTGGACAGTTTGCGAATTTGCTGACACCAGTAATATCCGTTATAAAAGGGCAATGAAATATCCAACAATACAAGATGCGGCTGATATTGTGCAAAGGTTGCCATCACATCCCGGAAATCACGGACATATTCTGCCTGCAAATCCCACATCGCGGCTTGCTTACAAATAGCCTGCGCAATCCCGGCATCATCTTCTACCACTAAAATCCGATACATCTTCTGCCTCCTATACAACCGTGTTTGCTATTACTATACCACATTCGGCACCCAAAAATCAAGTGCTATCAGGGTTCGATGTTGCTGTCCGATCCCCTTACTACCTCAAACAGATCCGTACGGCAGCCCGAATCGGGTTCGAACTGCCGTACGCGTTTTCTCTTTTCATTCCATTCCTTCCGGGCAATCCAGCGCGTCAAAAATCAGAACAACCTTGAACAAATCGCCGTCTACAACCAATATCAATTCTCCTTTTTGCAACTCGGTCAGGCTTTTTGCAATCGGCAAACCCAACCCGCTGCCCTCGGTGCTGCGGGCAGAGTCGCCGCGGACAAACCGCTCCAGCAATTCCTCTCCGGAAACATGCAGCGGCGTTTTGGAAATGTTGCGAAACAGCACGCTTGCTTTTCCGTGATGCTGTTCCAAATCCAGATAAACCCGCGTCTGCGGCTGCGCATACTTGCAGATATTGCTCAGCAAATTGTCTACGACCCGCCACAGATATCGTCCATCTGCCAAAATCCAGACAGGCGTTTCAGGCAGATTCAGCACCAGTTCTAAGCCGCACTGCTCTAAACGTTCCCGATACTCTCCGACAATCTGAGACAAAAAAACACAAAAATCTAATTTTTCCAACGTCACCGTCAGATTTCCGGTAGACGCTTTAGATACCTCCACCAAATCTTCAATGAGTTTTTTCATCCGCGCCGATTGGCGGTCCAGAACCTGCAAATATTCCGCCGCGCGTTCGGAACCGGCAGGCTCTTTTTTGAGCAAATCCACGTAATTGATGATGGAAGTTAACGGCGTTTTAATATCGTGCGACACGTTGGTAATCAATTCCGCTTTCATTCGCTCGGAGCGCGTTTGCTGTTCGACGGCCAACTGCATGCCGTCTGCAATATGGTTGAGCGTGTGCGCAAAATCTTTAAAGTCCCCCGGCATATGCGACGGCTGAATTTGGTAGTTAAAATCTCCGTCACCCATCTTCCGGGCGCCTCTTTGCAAGCGAGAAAAGGCAATGCTCACATACAAAACCAAAGCAGAAAGAATCAATCGGCTGACAAACCATAGCAGAAACGGCCGGGCAAAACTTTGACGGACAAACAGCATCAGATAAATCCACTCTGCCATCCAAAGCACGGCAAGGCAGGCGACTGTTTTCCACACGAATTTTATGTTCCGCCAAACGGCCCTGAATCCACGGAATAATCCATAAAAAATCTTATAGATGACCGTGTTGCGGAATAAGGTTCCGCATTTTATCCGTGCGGCCGTTGTACTGATCAGCATCAACAGCAGCAAATAATCTGCGACAAGTGCCAGCAACACAAATCCGATCGCAATCAGCGTATACGATTCCAGCAACGATGTCCCGTCCAAATACGTCGGCCAATAAAACAGTCCCGACAGCAAAGCCACGCAGCCCAAAAGAATGACGACAAGCACGTCGTATGGGATGCGGTCCAGTCGGTTTAACTGCGCCTCTTCCTGTCCGGCACGGCGGCCGGATAGACAGCACAAAATCACAACGGAACCAATCAACAACAGCAAGCCGACAGCGCCAAGACCAATCATCCAATACCGAGCAGCCCAGGCGAAATCAAAAAGGCCCAGCACAGTCGCCAGCAGGTCGTCTGCGGTCATCTCCTGTTTGACAAAAAGATCGACTCGGTTTCCATCCGGAAAGACATGATGGCTTTGATAAAAGCACGGGGCACCGTCATAATTTCCCGTCAGGATCTGGCCATTTTCATCCGAGATTTGATACCAGAAATTTGCGTTAGCATAAGCGTTCTGCAGATTGGAGGGATCCTGCAAGAACATGCTGTATACATCGCCGGCGGTTCCGTTTTGCATCAAGATCGTTTCGGCAACGGCCTGCCGCGACGATCCGTACGATTCTGTATACAGACCAACCTGCGCAAATACAATCACTGATGCGGATGAGACCAACACCAAAACGAACAAAAGCGCCGACACAAAAACAAGAGCTGCTTTTTTGGCAACCGTTGCATGTCGGTTTGGCCGTTCATTCATTTTACATCCTCCTCTAATTTGTATCCCTGTCCCCAGACGACTTTTAAATAGCGCGGTTCTGACGGGTTGATTTCCAGTTTCTCCCGCAGGTGCCGGATATGAACGGCAACCGTACTGTCTGCACCGTACGGATCGTCGTTCCACACTTCACGGTAGATCTGTTTGGGAGACAGAACCTGACCGGGGTGTGACAGAAGCAACTTTAAAATATCAAACTCCGTCGGAGTTACATTGACAGGCTGGCCGTCCAATGTAACTTGCTTGGCTTTATCGTCCAGTGCAATGGGACCGACACAAAAAAGATCCTGCTTGGGTTGCTGCGGCTGTGCATGACCGCTCCAAAGCATATACCGGCGAATCTGAGACCGAACCCGAGCTAAAACCTCTACTGGATTAAACGGTTTTGTCACATAATCATCCGCCCCGATGTTGAGACCGAGAATTTTGTCCGTGTCCTCACTTTTGGCCGTGAGCAGAATGACTGGAATCTGATAATTCTTCCGGAGCGCGGCGACAGCGGAAATGCCGTCCATCTGCGGCATCATGATATCCATCAAGATACAATGAATCTCTTGCTGTGAAAGAATCTGCAGCGCCTGCTGGCCCGTACCGGCCTCAAACACCTGATACCCTTCTGCTTCCAGATAAATCCGCAGCGCGGAAACGATATCCTTTTCGTCATCACACACCAGAATATGATACATGTTCCAAACCCTTTCTTTCTGCCAGGCTTCCCTTTGCCCTGCATTTATTATCGCATAATTTTTTTTAAAAACAAACAGATAATTTTTTAAGAAATATTTAATTTGATGTTTATCAGAAAAACGTACGTCGAGAATCAAATCATTTTTTTATATGATACCATGAAAGCCATCAATGGCGCAGGCGCATAAAATGCGCACGGGCGAATGCCCTCAGGCTGCAAAGCAAGACTTTCTGCGTATATTATACCACAGAATACAGCTGAAAACAAGAAAAAATACGGGATTTGCTTTTTGTGTGTCGAGAAGTCCCAATCAATCGCTGAATAAACATTCTTTCCGCAATCAAAAAACAAGGACTATGTGAAATCACATAGTCCTTGCATCTTGTTATTCGATTAAACCAGTTGAATAATGGCCATCTCGGCAGCGTCGCCGCGACGGGGTCCCATTTTTACAATGCGGGTATAACCGCCTTTGCGCTCAGCATACTTGGGAGCGATGTCGTCAAATAACTTTTTAACAACGTCCTCTTTTGTAATAAAGCTCATTGCCTGCCGTTTTGCATGCAGAGTATTTGTTTTGCCAAGCGTAATCATTTTCTCGGCAATGGAACGCACTTCTTTCGCTCTTGCCGCTGTTGTCTCTATCGAACCGTTTTCAAGCAGATATGTTACCATGCCGCGCAGCATAGAAATTCTGTGATCGGTTGTTCTGCCTAATTTTCTCACTAGCGTGATCTCCTTTCTTATTCTTTGTCAACTGCAAAGGATAAACCGAATTCATCCAATTTGGCAATAACCTCTTCCAGAGATTTTTTACCCAGATTGCGAACCCGCATCATCTCTTCCGGTGATTTGCTGATCAAATCGCCGACCGTATTGATTCCCGCACGTTTCAGACAGTTGAAAGAACGGACGGAAAACTCTAATTCCTCGATGGTCTTGTTCAGAATCTGTTCTTTTGCGGCATTCTCATCGCCCTTCCAAACTTCATCTGCGACCTCAGAATCCTCTGCCAAATCAATGAACAGAGCCAAGTGCTCGCTCATGATCTTTGCAGATAACGACACGGCCGTGGTGGCGGAAATGGTTCCGTTGGTCCACACTTCCAGCGTCAGTTCATCATAGTCCGTAATCTGTCCGACACGAGTATTGTTAATAGTATAGTTCACTTTGGTTACTGGCGAATGGGAAGAATCCATTGCAATCAACCCAATCGGAGACTCCGGAGATTTGTTCCGCTCTGACGGAATATATCCGCGCTCAGTTCCGATCGTAATCTCCATATACAGTCTTGCGCCCTTGTCTAAAGTAGCAATATGCATATCGGGGTTGAGAATTTCAATGTCTGCATCCGCTTTGATGTCTGCTGCGGTCACTTCGCCCGCATCCTGCACATCGATATAGGCAAACTTGGAATTGTTCCCGTGAAGCCGTGCAATTAAACCTTTCATGTTCAAAACGATTTCCGCAACATCTTCCTTTACTCCGGGAATCGTTGAAAACTCATGCTGTACACCGTCAATTTTGATGGATGTCACGGCGGCTCCAGGCAAAGAAGAAAGTAATATTCTTCTCAACGAGTTACCCAACGTCATGCCGTAACCTCTTTCAAGGGGCTTTACAACAAATTTGCCGTAAGAAACATATGTGTCTTCGCGAACATCTTTGTCGCTGCAGTTGTAAGAATCAACAACTTCTATGGATGGCTTTTCTATTTCAATCATTTTAGCACCCTTTCTAAGCGCACCAGGCGCTTGTGTATGATAAACCGGTAAACAAACAATGTTTTGTCTGCTCCGATCGTTCTGCGGTCTTTACACCGCAGAACAATGTACGGATGACATTCTTATTTGGAGTACAACTCGACGATAAGGTGTACTTCGATCGGCAGATCAATATCTTCCGTCTGCGGCAATGCAACCACTTTTCCGGAAAGTTGATCCAGATCTTTTTCAAGCCATTTTACAACAGGTCTGGAAGAATTTGCTTCCGCAACGGCCTTGATTTTTGCAGAATCCTTGCTCTTATCTGCTACAGAGATCACGTCTCCGACTTTAATCAAATAAGAAGGAATGTCTACTTTCTGACCGTTTACGAGGAAATGCCCATGAGAAACCAACTGTTTGGCTTCTGCTCTGGACATCGCATATCCCAGACGGTATACTACGTTATCCAAACGCGTCTCCAAAATCTGAAGCAGGCGATCACCTGTCTGTCCGCTGCTCTTTTCTGCCAAAGCAAAATAGTTGCGGAACTGACGCTCCATTACGCCGTAATATCTCTTGGTCTTTTGCTTTTCACGAAGCTGCGTGCTGTATTCTGTGGGCTTCTTGCGTCTTGCACCATGCTGTCCCGGAGCCTGAACTTTCGGATTGTTCATTGCACATTTATCAGAATAGCATTTTTCGCCTTTTAAGAAAAGTTTTGTATTTTCACGTCTGCACATTTTGCAAACGGGACCTGTATATCTTGCCATTTATGCTACCTCCATAATATCCGTATTAAACACGACGTCTTTTCGGCGGACGGCATCCGTTGTGAGGAATCGGCGTAACGTCCTTGATCATCGTTACTTCCAGTCCAGCTGTCTGAAGTGCACGAATGGCAGCTTCACGGCCTTGACCGGGACCTTTTACATATACGTCTACCGTTTTCATTCCATGATCCATCGCTGCTTTTGCAGCCTGCTCGGCTGCCATTTGTGCAGCAAACGGTGTGGATTTTTTAGAACCCTTGAATCCAAGGCCTCCTGCAGACGCCCAGGAAATTGCATTTCCGTCGACATCGGATATTGTAACGATGGTGTTGTTAAACGTGGAACGGATATGTGCAGCACCCTTATCAATATTCTTTCTGTCTCTGCGTCTTTTGATCGTTGTTTTCTTTGCAGATTTCTGTGCCATTATCGTATCCTCCCGTTATTTCTTCTTATTGGCTACGGTCTTGGACGGACCTTTGCGTGTTCTGGCATTCGTCTTGGTTCTCTGGCCTCTTACCGGCAAACCTTTTCTGTGACGTACGCCTCTGTAACAACCGATTTCAACCAGTCTCTTGATGTTGAGCGCAACTTCTCTGCGCAAATCACCTTCAACGGTCAAATTCTTATCGATATAATCACGAATCTTTGCGATATCGTCTTCTGTTAAATCTTTAACTCGCGTATCCGGATTGATCCCGGTAGATTTCAAAATTTCTCTGGATTTATTGATTCCTACGCCATAAATATACGTCAAACCAACTTCGACACGCTTGGCGTTAGGCAAATCTGTACCTGCTATTCTTGCCATATTGATTTCTACACCTCCAACGTTTAGCCCTGTCTCTGCTTATGCTTCGGATCAGAACAAATAACCATTACTTTCCCTTTGCGTTTAATCACTTTGCATTTGTCGCACATTGGTTTTACGGAAGGACGTACCTTCATATCAAAAACCTCCTTTGATTTGCATAGTTACTATGCGGTAATTTTCACTTACTTCTTACTTGCTTGGTCTGCCGGCGGCCGCCGTGTACCTCTCCATATGATTCGTCCTTGCGTTAAATCATATTGAGAAATTTCTACCGTTACTTTGTCTCCGAGTAAAATCCGGATGTTCCGGTCTCTCAATTTACCCGAGATGTAACTGGTTAAACGATGCCCGCCCTGAATTTCCACGATAAATTTCGTATTGGGCAATGTCTCTACAACAACGCCTTCTACTTCAATAATACCGTCTTTTGCCATTACAAGACCTCCTCTGTTGAAAACAGATTCAATGCTTTTCTCAGTTCCGCATTCTCGAGCCGCGCGCCCTCTACGATTTTGGCATACACGCGCGTCGAACGTCCGTCCGATACAAACTCCAGATGCTTCACGTTTTTTTGCTTCGGTTTTTCAAGGCGCCGTAACTGCCCATCTGCAATCAAGACCCGATCCGATTGCGTTTGCAATACAAAATACAATCGCCCGGCATCCCGGCCACTTATGGAACGTACGATACCGCCCTTTTCAATTTGTGACATATCTTCCTCCGTCACACACTGTTATAGAGATGTGAGTATTAACGGCTCGTTTTCGGTTATGGCTATTGTATGCTCATAATGCGCACTTAACTTACCATCTATCGTGACTACCGTCCAGCCGTCGCGAAGTGTCTTTACACTCTCGGTTCCCTCATTGATCATGGGCTCCACGGCAATGGTCATTCCGCTCTGTAAGCGCTTCCCTTTGCCCTTTACCCCATAATTAGGAACATTCGGCTCTTCGTGCAGTTGTGTTCCGACGCCATGGCCAACATACTCCTTTACAACGGAAAATCCGTTTCTCATAGCATATTCACATACAGCATGGCCAACATCGCCCAGTCTGTTCCCGTCAACCGCATATTTGATTCCCTCAAAAAACGACTGTTTGGTAACATCAATCAACTTCTGAGCCTGGTCCGAGATTTTTCCCGCACCAAATGTTGCCGCCGTATCACCGTGGTAGCCGTTGAGCAGAACACCGACATCAATACTTACAATATCTCCATCTTGAATCACCGTATGGTTCGACGGAATCCCATGTATGACCTGCTCGTTGATTGAGATGCAGGCTGCCGCTGGAAAACCGCCGTAGCCTTTAAATGAAGGTTTGCCGCCTTTGCTTCTGATATATCGTTCCATCATATCGTTGATGTGTTTTGTCGTCACACCCGGTTTGACAAGTTCGCCGCCCAAAGCCAACGCTTCTCCGGCAATTTGCCCGGCATGGCGCATCAACTCAATTTCTCTGGAAGACTTCAATACAATCATTTTTAGGCCTCCAAAGCCTTGCGAACAAGTGCCGTTGTCTGGCTCAGTTCTTCCTGACCTTCTACCAACGTCAATTTGCCGCACTGTTGATAATAATCTTTTAACGGAGCCGTTTGTTGATGATAGACTTTCAAACGATCCGCAACCACTTCCGGCTTATCGTCTGCACGAATCGACAAGCTGCTGCCGCACTTATCGCATACGCCTTCTTGAACAGGCTTTTTGTATGCAATATGATACGAAGCGCCGCACTTTGCGCAAACACGCCGTCCGCTCATTCGACGAATAATATCTTCGTCTTTTACTTCAATACTGATTACTTTTGTAATGGAAATTCCCATCTTCTGCAGCATTTCATCCAATGCCTGCGCCTGCGGAATGGTACGGGGAAACCCGTCCAATATAAATCCGTCTGCACAATCAGGCTGCGTGATGCGCTGCCGAACAATTTCAACCACAATCTCATCGGGAACCAATTCTCCGGCATCTACCAGCGAACGAACTTTTTGTCCCAGCTCAGATCCGGAAGCAATCGTCTCTCGCAAAATCGCACCCGTAGAAATCTGCGGAATTCCTTGTTCCTGACTGATCCGCTCTGCCTGCGTACCTTTACCGGCGCCCGGGGCTCCAAGCAAAATCAAATTCAACATATCGCAAATCCTTTCTGTCTTTTCCAGCCGCAAGCCGTCTGCACGGAACAAAACCGTGCAGAACAGCTGCGAAATACCGATTTGAACATCAAGTGAAACGATTTATTCCAAAAAGCCTTTGTAATGCCGCATCAAAATCTGCGACTCCAGGTTCTTGACCGTTTCAAGTGCAACGCTGACCAAAATCATTACGGATGTACCGCCGATTGCCAAGCCCTGAACGGCATCGCCGAAAATGACCTGCAAAATATACGGTAAAACAGCAATGACGCCGAGGAACAGCGCACCAAACAACGTTACTTTATTAACACACTTGATAATAAAGTCTGCAGTCGGCTTGCCCGGACGAATACCGGGAATCGTACCGCCGTTGTTCTTAATGTTGTTAGATATTTCCACAGGATTGTACTGAATGGAAATATAGAAATAGTTGAACGCGATGATCAACAGGAACGACAGGATAATGTACAGAGCAGAAGTGGTGGAAAACCACTTTTCTACCCACTGACGGAATCCATTGTCTGAACTTAAAAACTGTGCAATCGTTGCGGGAAGACCGACAATCGCATAAGTAAAGATGATCGGCATAACTCCGGTCATTGCCACTTTGATGGGCAAGAACGAGCTCTGACCGCCGTACATCTTCCGGCCTACCTGACGTTTTGCGTATTGGATCGGAATTCTGCGCTCTGCACCGTCCATAAAGACGATGAAGCAAAGCATCAGCAAGCCCAAAATCAGAATCAACGGAACGATCCACCAGTTGCCCTGCTGAATAGCGGCCGTTCCATACAATACCAAATCTATACCTCTGGATACGATACTTGCAAACAGGATCATCGAAACGCCGTTGCCGATTCCGTGTTCGTCGATGGATTCACCCATCCACATAACCAGCATGGACCCAGCCATTAACAAGACGACGATTGCTGCCATTACAACCCAGCCCATTGCGCCGGTTGTATACTCACTCGGAATGGCGTTAGCCTGATAGCGGAGAATGGTGTAATAACCAAAGGCCTGAATCAGTGCAATACCAATCGTAACGTAGCGGGTGATGGTTTGAATCTTTTTTCTGCCAGCTTCGCCGCCGTCTTTTGCCAACCGCTCCAGCGGAGGCAAAGCAACAGTCAGCAACTGAATAATGATGCTTGCGTTGATGTACGGCTGCACGGTTAATGCAAAAACCGTTCCTTGTGCAAGCGTGTTACCGGACAACATATTAAAATAGGACAACAAACTGCCATCTGCATTAAAGAACGACGAAATCGTATCGCTGTTCAAAAACGGAACGGGAAGATTGGCCCCGATCCGGAACAGGATGATAATGCCGGCCGTAAACATTATCTTACGGCGCAAATCACCCGATGCCCACGAATTGCGAAGAATCGCCCATATGTTGTTATTCATCGGTTACAACACCTCGGCTTTCCCGCCTGCCGCCTCGATCTTTGACTTAGCGGACTCGGAGAACTTCGCAGCCTTTACGGTGACTTTCTTCTCGATCTCACCGTAGCCGAGAATTTTCACCTCTGCTTTTTTATCGCTGATCATATTCTTCTCAAACAATTCCTCAGCCGTGATTACGGAGTTGTCTTCAAAAATGTTCAAAACGCCGACATTGACCGTTTCGTAAGTCTTTTTGAACGGATAGTTCGAAAAACCACGCTTCGGCAAACGTCTCTGCAACGGCATTTGACCGCCTTCAAATCCCGGACGAACTCCGCCGCCGGAACGAGCGTTTTGACCCTTATGCCCTTTTCCGGCCGTCTTTCCGTTGCCGGAACCGATCCCTCTGCCTTTTCTGTATGCAGGCTTATTGGATCCCATTGCAGGTGCAAGATCAGTTAATTTCATCACAGACACCTCCTTATTGTTCAACTTTAATCAAATAACTAATTTTTTTGATTTTCCCTTCGGTAGCCGCGTTCTTAGGCTGACTTGTTGTGTCGCCGATCTTCTTTAAGCCCAAAGACTTCGCTGTTGCGATATGATCTTTTTTCCGGCCGATCAGACTTTTAACAAGTGTGATATTAAGAGTACTACCTGCATTCTTTGCTGCCATGGATATACCCTCCTTAACCTAAAATCTCTTGAACCGATTTGCCTCTTGTTTCAGCTACTTCCTTTGCGTCTCTCATTGCAGAAAGACCTTTGATTGTAGCCTGAACAAGGTTTTGAGGGTTACGGGAATGAAGTGCTTTGGTTCGGATATCTTTAATTCCGGCCATTTCAAGTACGGCACGAACTGCACCGCCGGCAATAACACCGGTTCCTTTTGCTGCCGGTTTCATGACTACCAAACTTGCACCGTATTCCGAAACGATCTCGTGCGGAATGGTCGTCCCTTTCAGAGAAACTCTGACCAGGTTTTTCTTGGCATCTTCGATACCCTTGTTGACCGCGTCCGGAATTTCTGTGGATTTCCCAAGTCCGACTCCAACGATCCCTTCACCGTTGCCGACAACGATAAGTGCGGAGAACTTCATTTTTCTACCACCCTTAACGGTCTTGGATACACGGCTGAGAGATACGAGCTTTTCGGTCAATGCTAACTTAGATGCATCGATTTTATCGTACATATTGATTAATCCTCCTTAAAACTCTTAGAAGTTGAGTCCGCCTTCTCGGGCACCTTCTGCAAGGGCCTGAACTCTGCCGTGATACAGATAGCCGCCTCTGTCAAAGACAACATCTTTTATATTCTTTGCAGCGGCAAGTTCCGCTATTTTTAGACCAACTTTTTTTGCAGCTTCTACATTTCCGCCGTATTCGCTGAACTCTTTGTCGACGGTAGAGGCTGCTACAAGCGTTACGCCTGCCTGGTCATCTATGATCTGTGCATAGATATTCTTCAGAGACCGATATACATTCAGACGCGGGCAAGCGGCTGTTCCGCTGATCTTGCCGCGAACACGCCGATGTCTCTGGACTCTGGCTTTATTTGAATCTTTTCTGCTTACCATAACTAACGTTTAACCTCCTTGAACGTTATAACGGGCAAGCGGCCTGACCAATCAAATCAGAACATTTTGACCTTCCCGGCTCCAATAAACCAAGTAGATTTCTCACCTGTCGGAGAAGGGATAAGGCTTTGTCCGGATTATTTCTTGCCCTTGCCGGCTTTACCTTCCTTCATTCTGATGTATTCGCCCTTATATCTGATACCTTTTCCGTGATACGGCTCCGGCGGTCTCTTGCTGCGAACTTCTGCTGCAAACTGACCTACCTGCTGTTTGTCGGATCCGGAAATAACGACGGTGGTTGCATCCGGAATATCAATCTTGATCCCGGGAATCTCTTCTACTTCCACAGGGTGGGAATAACCGATCGTGAATACCGCTTTGTTCCCCTGCTTCTGAACTCTGTAACCGACACCTTGTATCTCAAGCGTTTTTGTATAACCGTTAGTTACGCCCTCAATCATATTTGCTATCAAGGTTCTTGTCAAGCCATGCAAGGATCTGTGTTTTTTATCCTCAGATGGACGTTCTACGCTAATCACGTTACCGTCAATTTTTATGAGCATATCCGGATGCATTTTCTGCACCAGTTCGCCCTTCGGGCCTTTGACGGTGACCGTATTATCGGACGCTAATGTAACTGTTACACCAGCGGGTATATCGATATGCTTTCTACCAATTCTTGACATATTAACTTATCCTTTCCTCAAAATCGGCGGCTCTTACCAAACAAATGCGAGAACCTCTCCGCCGACGTTTGCGCTTCTTGCCGCTCTGTCAGTCATGATCCCTTTCGATGTAGAAATAATCGCTACACCCAAACCTCTCATAACCTTTGGAACTTCATCTTTGCCTACATACATCCGTAAACCCGGCTTGGAAACTCTCTTTAATCCTTGCAGAACCTTGGATTTGTTTGCTCCGTATTTCAGCGTGATCTTAAGGATCCCCTGTTTGCCGTCATCGATTACGTTGTAGGACTTGATATAACCCTCATCCACGAGGATCTGTGCAATCTGCTTTTTCATATTGGATGCGGGAATCTCAACACTTTCGTGTTTGGAAGAATTCGCATTCCGGATACGAGTAAGCATATCTGCAATAGGATCTGTCGTATACATAATCTCGTTAACCTCCTAACAATTACTCTCTACAGCTTACCAGCTTGCTTTCTTTACGCCCGGAATCTGGCCTTTGTAAGCAAGTTCTCTAAAGCATATCCGGCAAATACCGTATTTTCTCATATAACTGTGAGGTCTGCCGCAGATTTTGCATCTGTTGTATGCCCGTGCAGAATATTTTGCAGGTCTTTGCTGCTTCAATATCATAGACTTCTTCGCCATAGCAATCCTCCTCCTTATTTCGCGAACGGCGCGCCCATCAGTTCAAGAAGTTCTTTGGCTTCTTCGTCTTTGGTTGCCGTTGTGACAAACATGATATCCATCCCTCTGACTTTATCGATTTTATCATAATCGATTTCGGGGAATATCAGCTGCTCTTTTACGCCGAAGGAATAGTTGCCTCTGCCGTCGAACGCGTTGGGATTGATTCCTCTGAAGTCACGAACACGAGGAAGTGCAAAGTTGAAGAGTCTGTCCATAAACTCATACATCTTTTCGCCCCGCAACGTAACCTTTACGCCGATCGGCATCCCTTTACGGATTTTAAAGTTCGCAACAGATTTTCTGGCACGGCAGGTAACCGGCTTTTGACCTGTAATAGCCGCCAGATCCGTTGTAACGGACTCGATTACTTTGGAATTGTCTTTTGCGTCTCCGCATCCGACGTTGACAACGATCTTGTCGAATTTGGGAATCTGCATCGGACTCTTATAGTTGAATTTTTTCATCATTGCAGGAGCAACTTCATTTTTGTACATATCACCAAGTCTTGCCATTTTCGTTCACTCCTCCATTACAGATTTGCATTGCATTTTTTGCAATATCTGACTTTTTTCTGATCTTTGCCGGTGCCTTCTACTTTAACACCAACACGGGTTGCTTTCCCGCACTTCGGACAAACGACCATTACTTTGCAGGCATACATAGCGCCTTCGGTTTTTACGATGCCGCCACTTTCGCCCTGTCTTTTCGGTTTAACATGCTTAGATACCATGTTTACGCCTTCTACAATGACTTTGCCCTCTTTCGGAGAAACTGCAACTACTTTACCTTTACCGCCCTTGCTTCTGCCGGAAATCACTTTAACGGTGTCGCCGGTTTTTACGTGTAACGTATTCATAATTTCAGCCTCCTTCTTACAGTACTTCAGGAGCTAAAGACAAGATCTTGGTATACTCTTTGTCTCTGAGCTCTCTGGCAATAGGCCCAAAAATACGCGTACCTCTGGGATTCTTGTCTTCTTTAATAATGACTGCGGCATTTTCATCGAATTTGATATAGGACCCGTCTGCACGGCGCAATCCTTTTACGCTGCGCACAACAACTGCCTTTACAACTTCGCCTTTTTTCACGCCGCCGTTCGGTGCTGCTTTTTTAACCGTAGCAACAATAACGTCGCCTATATTGGCAAATTTTCTGCCGGAGCCGCCGAGGACACGAATGCACATCAATTCTTTTGCACCTGTATTATCGGCAACCTGGAGAAAAGTTTGTTGTTGAATCATAATTATTCTCCTTCTTCTAACGATACTCGCTTTCGCTTAAAACGCATACGGACTGCCTATATTATTTCGCTTTCTCGACAATCTCAACAACGCGCCATCTCTTGTCTCTGGACAAAGGACGTGTTTCCATCACTTCGACTCTGTCGCCGACTTTGCACTCGTTGTTTTCGTCGTGTGCTTTCAGTTTGTATGTGGTTTTGATAACCTTTTTATACATCGGATGCTTTTCGTGCTCCAAAATTGCAACTACGACTGTTTTATCCATTTTGTCGGACACTACACGGCCGACTCTTGTCTTTCTTAAAGCTCTTTCTGCCATCTGTTTTACCTCCCTGTGCAGACTAACCGTTTATCTGCTTTTCGCGGATAATGGTCTTGACTCTTGCAATATCCTTGCGGACTGCATTGATGCGCATCGGGTTGTCGAGTTGGTTGGTAGCATGCTGGAAACGCAAAGCAAAAATCTCTTCTTTTAATGCCTTGAGCTTCTTCTCGAGGTCTTCCATCGACATGGCTTTCAGATCTTTGAGTTCTTTGGCTTTCATTATGCTTCACCTCCGACTTCAAAATCAGATTTCTTAACAAATTTTGTTTTAATCGGCAGTTTGTGAGATGCCAAACGCATGGCTTCTCTTGCAACCTCTTCGGAAATTCCGTCCATCTCAAACATGATGCGGCCGGGTTTTACTACGGCTACCCAGTATTCCGGAGATCCTTTACCGGATCCCATTCGGGTTTCAGCCGGCTTTTCCGTGATCGGCTTGTCGGGGAAAATTTTAATCCAAACTTTACCGCCTCTTTTAATGTAACGCGTCATAGCGATACGGGCTGCCTCGATCTGATTAGATGTAATCCATGCCGGCTCTGTAGCCATTAAGCCAAATTCGCCGCTGGAAATCTTATTACCACGGGTTGCCTTACCGGTCATGCGGCCACGATGAACACGTCTATACTTTACTCTTTTTGGCATTAACATGACGGTTCCCCTCCCTTGTCTGAAGTTTCTTGCCTGCGTTGAGGATCTCACCTTTGTAAATCCATACTTTTACGCCGATTTTACCATAAGTGGTGTGAGCCTCTGCAAAGCCGTAATCAATGTCTGCACGAAGTGTCTGAAGAGGAATCGTTCCCTCATGGTAGTGCTCGCTGCGCGCGATTTCTGCACCACCCAAACGACCTGCAACATTGGTCTTAATTCCTTTTGCACCGGCTTTCATTGCACGGTCGATCGCCTGACGAGTTGCACGCCGGAACGAAATTCTCTTTTCCAAATCCAATGCGATTCTTTCCGCAACAAGCTGTGCGTTCAGGTCGATTCTCTTTTCCTCTGCAATGGTCAATGCTACCGGCTTCTTGATCAGTTTTTCAATGCTCTGTCTGAGTTTCTCAATCTCTGCGCCGCCTTTGCCGATTACGGTTCCGGGACGAGCACAGTGAACAATGATTCTGACTCTGTCTGCCGTTCTTTCAATTTCAATTTTCGGAATTCCCGCATTTGCAATCTTTGATTTGATGAATTTTCTGATCTTGGCGTCTTCAACGACCAAATCTCCGAAAAGGTCATCACGAGCAAACCATCTGGAATCCCAGTTACGAATGATGCCGACACGAAGGCCGTGCGGATTCACTTTTTGTCCCATCTTGTCTACTCCTCCTTATTCTTTCTCTGCCAAGATCATGGTAATGTGGGATGATCTTTTTAAAATTCTGTCTGCGCTGCCTCTTGCTCTGGGCATCGTACGCTTCAGCGTCCGGGCAGGTCCGACAAAACAAGTTTTTACATATAATTTGCTAACGTCCATGTTGTGATTGTTTTCTGCGTTTGCCATAGCAGATTTTACCAGCTTCAAAACAGGAACACTCGCTGCTTTGGGGGTATGCTCCAGAATGGCAATCGCGGTTCCGACCGGTTTGTTCCGGATCAGATCGAGCACAATCTTCACTTTTCTGGGCGTTATGCGAAGATCTCTTAAATAAGCTTTAGCTTCCATAATTTATTCGTAACCTCCTACCAACGACTTAGCTGTTTGTCGTCTTGGACCCACTGTGGCCCTTGAACAGACGTGTCGGAGCAAATTCGCCCAATTTGTGGCCAACCATGTCCTCGGTTACATAGACGGGAACATGTTTTCTGCCGTCATGAACGGCAAATGTGTGACCGACAAACTCAGGAAAAATAGTCGATGCTCTTGACCATGTTTTGATAACACGTTTTTCGTTCTGGTTGTTCATGTCAACAACTTTTTTCATCAAAGACGCTTCTACGTAAGGTCCTTTTTTCACGCTTCTTCCCATGTTTTACAGCACCTCCTATTTCGCATTTCTGCGTTTTACGATAAATTGATTGGATTTGTTCTTCTTCGAACGAGTCTTATAACCCAGTGCAGGTTTACCCCACGGAGTTACAGGGCCCGGACGGCCGACCGGTGACTTACCTTCACCACCACCATGCGGGTGGTCGTTGGGGTTCATAACAGAACCTCTGACTGTCGGACGGATACCCATGTGACGTTTCTTACCGGCTTTTCCGATAGAAACATTTTCGTGGTCCGTATTGCCGACAACACCGATGGTTGCTTTACAATCCAAACGGATCATACGAACTTCGCCGGACGGAAGTCTCAGCTGTGCGTATTTGCCTTCCTTGGCCATAACCTGTGCAGACATACCTGCCGCACGAACCAGCTGACCGCCTTTTCCCGGATACATTTCCACGTTGTGTACCAGAGTACCCAAAGGAATGTCGGAAAGCGGCAAACAGTTGCCGGGCTTAATATCTGCGGAGCTTCCGGATTTTACAACATCGCCAACCGTCAACTTTTGAGGTGCGATAATGTAGGCTTTCTTTCCGCTTTCATATTGAATCAGCGCAATGTTGGCAGAGCGGTTAGGATCGTACTCAATGGAACGAACAGTTGCCGCTTCGTCGGATGCTGCGCGCTTGAAATCAATCAATCTGTATTTTCTTCTGTTGCCGCCGCCTTGATGACGTACGGTGATTCTGCCGTAGCTGTTGCGTCCGGCATGCTTTTTCAAGCTGACCAGAAGGGATCTTTCCGGTTTTACCTTGGTAAGTTCCTCGAATGTCAATACCGACATGCCTCTTCTGGAAGGAGTAGTCGGCTTATAAAGTTTAATTGGCATATTCCCCACTCCTTTACATCAGGCTGTCAAAGAATTCAATCGTTTTAGAATCCTCTGTCAACGTTACGATTGCTTTTCTGAACTTGCTCGTCTTCCCGTGCGTATAGCCCTGACGACGATCCTTGCCGCGGCAATTCATGACGTTTACATCTTGGACCTTCACTTTGAATAATTCTTCTACTGCTTTTTTGATTTCGATTTTATTTGCGCCCAAAGCAACTTTGAAAGTGTACTTGCGCTGGCTACGCATAATGTCCATGGAACGCTCGGTAACGACCGGCGTCAAAATGATATCCTGTGCGAATTTCATTATACGTACACCTCCTCAACTTTGTTTACAGCCTCTTTGGTAAGAATAAACTTATCATGTTTAATAATATCATAAACATTCAGGGTGTTGACATACAGCGTCTTAACGCCCGCAATGTTTCTGGCACTGTTGACTACGTTCTTATCGGGACCCGGAAGAACGATCAAGGCTTTCTCTTCTACGCCGAGTGCCTTTAATACAGCAACCATCTGCTTGGTTTTGGGAGCGTCAAATTTCAGACTATCCAAAACAATCAAATTATTCTCTGCAGCTTTTGCAGAAAAGGCAGATTTCATAGCCAGTCTTTTCGCCTTTTTGTTCATGCTGATACGGTAACAACGGGGCTTCGGGCCAATCGCTACACCACCGTGTGTCCATTGCGGAGCACGGATGGATCCCTGACGGGCACGTCCGGTTCCCTTTTGTCTCCAGGGCTTCTTTCCTCCGCCCCGAACTTCCGTACGAGTCAGCGTGCTTTGCGTACCCTGTCTCTGATTTGCAAGATACTGCTTCACCGCTTCGTGCAGCACAACAACATTTACGGGAATGGCAAAAATATTGTCATTCAACTCCATGGTACCGGTTTCTTTTCCGGTCATATCGTAAACTTTTACGTTCATTTGTGCTTCCTCCTTCCTACGAGCGCTTCTTGACAGCGGATTTCACCACTACCAGACCGCCGTTGGGTCCGGGAACCGCGCCTTTGATGGCAATCAGATTGTTTTCGCCGTCAACCTTGACAACATTCAAGTTCTGGATGGTGACCTGCTCGCTTCCCATGTGTCCAGGCATACCTTTGCCCTTCATAACTCTGGACGGGTCGGTGTTTGCACCCATGGAACCTTGATGTCTGTGGTAACCTGAAGTACCGTGTGACATTGGCTGTCTGTGGAAGCCCAAACGCTTGATGGTACCCTGATAGCCTTTTCCCTTGGAAACTCCCGTGACATCGACCTTGTCGCCTGCCTCGAAAGTATCTGCTTTAATGATGTCTCCAACATTGAGCGCGTCTGCGTTATCCAATTTGAACTCTTTGAGTACTCTCTTGTACGCGACCTGCGCTTTGTCGAAATGTCCTTTCCGGGGTTTTACAACCAACTTCTCGCGGATGTCTTCAAACCCGAGCTGGACTGCCGAATAGCCGTCATTGTCTACCGTCTTCTTCTGTACGACGACACAAGGACCGACTTCTACGACTGTAACAGGAACAACGGAGCCGTTTTCTGTAAAAAGCTGCGTCATTCCGAGTTTTCTACCGATGATTCCTTTTTCCATTCGTTTTACTCCTTTCGGTTATTGGTTGACCTAAGCCAACTTGACCGCTGACCGCTGTGCGGTAGGGAACAGTTTTTGCACGGTGAAACCATTAAAAAACCTTTGTCATGGCAAATTCTACTTTTATTTAACTTTGCTTACTGCTTAATTTCCATTTCCACACCGGCGGGTAATTCCACGCTGATCAGTGCTTCCATGACTTTTGCATTCGGCTTAATTACGTCAATGACACGCTTGTGCGTTCTTGTTTCAAACTGCTCACGCGAATCCTTGTACTTGTGTACTGCTCTCAAGATCGTAATCAGTTCTCTTTCTGTAGGAAGAGGAACCGGGCCGGAAACCTCAGCACCCAATCTTTTTGCAGTTTCAACAATCTTTGCTGCTGACATATCAATCAGATTGTGATCATAAGATTTCAGACGGATTCTTACTTTCTCGTTTACTTTCTTTGCCGTAGCCTTTGTTGCCATATTGTTCGCCTCCTCAAAAAATTTTCCGGAGCTTTTCCGCATCGCGGACGCCCGCTTTGTTGCCGGGACATCGCCCCGAAAGTTTGGAGATGAATAACCGAACACTCAGCCGTGCGTTTCATGATACATAATAAAAATTCGAAACCGCAGAACTCCCTGACAAAGAGTTCCGGGCCGATGCCGTAACCGACACCCGCACAGTTCCGAACCATAAAACAGCGTTGAGTGGTAAAGTAAGCAACTTACAGACGCCTATATATAATAGGTAGTCATCTGCGTCTTGCCTTACATCAACTAAATTCGGTATCTCATCCAATCATGTTGGATCTGCTCGTCCGGAATTCCCTGCCGCCCTACCAAAAGGCGGATTTCAGCAACCTCCGGAGTCATCACAACTATCACTTTTTGCCATGCAGAAAGAGTATACCACAATTTTTGCCGGATTGCAAGGGCTTTTTTAAAATTTCTCGCCCGACAACCCCAATATTTTTCGAACTTTTTGTGAACTCGTTAAAAATCGGTTTTTTCGTAGGGTTTCATAAATTTATTTCCGTTTTTTGTACGTGTTGCATGAACTGCAAACCTCAATAATCATACACAAAACTTCCTATTTATATATAAGCATATATCTATACGCTGTAAAAAAGCGTATCCTTTTATGAAACAACAATCCTTCTTTTGCAGCAAAACTTTTTACAGCAAAAACATTTTCAGTTAAAAAGCAGGGATAAGGATGAACGGAACAACGATATCTGCGAGACCTCCGAACGTGGATACACTCGTTTTAATACGACTACGCACAAAGATTTGTTCTTTTATACCACAAACAGTTGCATTTCAGATCATTTTCACGGACTTATCTCCCGTTTTAACCTTTTATAAATAAAAATAATGAACAAGAGTCTCACATCAAAAACAAATTCTTTTTTTAATCAGATTTCTATTGACATTTTTCTGCCAATCGTGTACAATGTGTACGATAATAAAACGCATAAAATGCGGCGGAGGAGATTCGAATGAACAGCAAGTACATCGGAAAAACACCCGAAGAAATTTTAAGCATGCTGACGCTGCGACAAAAAATCAGCCAGTTGATCTCAACCGGAATTGGATGCTGGGACGAATGCGAGATTTGTCTCAAACAAGGCGTTGGCAATATATCGGCCGTCTGGGGCCACAATAAAGAAGAGTTGGAGCGGTTCCGGCAGGATATTGAGCGGCTGCAGGAAGAAGCAGACATTCCGTACTTAGTCGGCGTGGACATGGAAACAGGCGTAGGTCAGACCGTTCACGAAAAATCCATTGCAACAGAGTTTGCAGAACAAATGACCTTTGGCGCCATTGCAGACCGGCAGGATGCGATCCGCTTAGCATATGAAGAAGGAAAAGTCATTGCAGCCGAAGCTTCTGCATTGGGCTGGAACTATACTTATGGGCCGGTTGTTGACGTCAATATCAATCCGGCAAACCCGATTACAAACATCCGTTCTTTTGGAGAAAAGGTAGAAACCGTGGCAGAATTGTCCGGTGCCATGATTCGCGGGCTGCAGGAAGGACACCGATTACTGGCTTGCGCAAAGCACTTCCCGGGAGCCGGCATGCAGGCGGCAGACTCTCACTTTGCATTGGAAAGAACCAAATCCACTCGTGAAGAAATGGATGCAACACACTTAATGGCGTTCCGCAAAGCCATTGAAAACGGCGTGCAGAGCGTGATGTGTAATCATGCCATCTACCCGATGTATGATGAGCAGAATGTAGCAACCATATCCAAAGCCGTTATGACAGGCGTTCTCAGAGACGAACTTGGATTTAAAGGCATTGCTATTACCGATGCAATGGGAATGGCAGGCCTGACTGCACAAGATACAGACAACAAACATATGGGTTCTATCCGCGCCATTAACGCCGGCTGCGATATTCTGTTAGGACCGTGGGATGCATGGAATGCAAACGAGGCATTGGAAAAGGCCGTTCGCGACGGATTATTGTCGGAAGACCGCGTCAACGAAAGTGCGCTGCGGGTACTGAAAGCAAAAGCTTGGCTGGGATTATTTGACGGCAAGAAGAAACAGCCTCTGCCGCGCCAGGACGGATGGGCTCTGGCTCGTGAAATCTCCAAAAAGAGCTTAACAAAAATCTGGGATAGAACCGGGCTTGTACCGATTCAAAATAAAGATACGGCTAAGGTGTTAGTACTGGAGCCGACACATCCGGGAGAAAAATTAGAAGTAGGACTTTATTCGAATGTAACGTTAATTCACGGACTGCTTAAAAACGAAATTCCCACGGCGGAACTGGATTTATTTGAGCAGGAAGTTTCGGAAGAAAACAGAACCAGACTGATCGAAAAAGCAAAAGCGTTCGATGTTATTATCGTAGGGACCTCTTTCCGTTCCCGCTCCGGCCAGGTAGGTCTGTTAACCGATTCTCAAATTGACTTGCTGCGCCAGATGCATGAGGTCAATCCGAACATTATCGCTGTGGTATCTAACCCGTATGTCAGCGCACAACTTCGGTTTATTGACGCCATTCTTTGCTGCTACTCGACTTCTCAGGTCGCTGTAGAGGCTGCCGTCAACGTATTATGCGGAAAAGTAGAGGCGCTGGGCAAATTAGACGTCACAATTCCTGAAAAGATCGACACCAAAGTAGAGATTGTCTCGCACGGTTGATTCGAAACTATTATAAAAACAACGCCCGTTGGTATAAAACCGACGGGCATTTATTTTGCGCAGCAATTATCGTGTAACAAAAAAAGAAAGAAAAATTTTCCTGATTTTGAATAAATTCCCTGCTGCAGTGTATAATCTTATCAGTTTGCAAACAAAAGGCACTCAAAGAGATTGACAAAAATGTCGAACTATGGTAAATTATAAGTGTTTGCTAAAGAACCCTACTGTAGGGAATATGCAACCGCGCAAACATATCGGAAGCGAGGGAAAACATGAAGACAAAATCCAAACAAATTATAAAAACCATTCTAACCATGATTCTTTGCATACAGATGCTGATGACCGGCTTGCTGTTTTATGCCAAAGACAGCATTGAAATCACGCCGGACTGGTACTGCGGGGCCTATTCGGCAGATAACAACATCTTTGCTATGTCCAATTACTACGGACAGTGCACCTGGTATGCTTGGGGACGAGCCTTTGAAAAAACCGGCGTTCGCCTCCCCTGCACCGGCAATGCCAAAACCTGGCTGGACTCCGCCAATGCAAGAGGATTTATCACAACAGATGTCCCGAGAAAAGACGCCATCGCCGTTTGGGGCGGCACATACGGACACGTAGCCTATGTGGAAGAGATTACTGACGACGGAACTTTGATTCTAACACATTCCAACAGCGGCGAACATACCACACTGGACAAGGTATATTCTTTGGAAGAAGGGATTACCTATTATGCCGGAGCGTTTACAAAAACGCCGGAAGAGATGAAAAATCTGAATGGAAAACCTTTATTGGGATATATTTACCTGACCAATGACATGGTGGACGTCATTGCTTATACAAGCAAAAACGTGATTGCAACCAATGATGCACAACTTTGGGGCCGTGTCTTTAAACCGATGAACAGTGCGGTGACTAAGATCGGAATCCGGTTATGGCAGGATGGAAATCCGGACGATGCAATCTTTAAAACAGAATCCCCATCAAAAAATTATATTGGATCCATGTTTATGGAACCGTATTATAACGTACAGAAAGAACTCGGCATCAACCTGCAAGCAGGAACCGTTTACTACTATCAAATTTATGCCGTAGTAGACGGCGTTGAACACTTCAGCCCTCCCGTTTCCTTTAAAACGGAGGGCTATCCGCACAAAGATCATTACTCGCTGGCCGATGTTCTTCGGTACGCACGATACCTAGTAGGACAAACGGAATTAACTTACATAGAATTATTTGAAGCCGATTACAATAATGACGGACTGATTACACTCAGTGACGTGCTTGGATGGGCAAGAGTTGTGTGCGAGGGATAAAAACACATAAAATACGGTAAATCCACATAGGATCCCTTTTATCCACATTTTTTAAAAACAATCCCATTTTTATAAGATAAGAACCTTGTGTTTCTGTTGGCAGAGATTGAATCATCCTGCCGGAGCAAGTAAACGCAAGGTTCTTTTATTATGAAAAAAACGAAACCTACCCGCAAGCAGTTTTTTCGCCACCAATTTAGGAGAATCCATTTGGAGCATGTTCCTTTATACCGTGTAAAGGACCGATTTTCAACAAAAAAACAGGCCGGATATCCGACCTGTTTCATTTTAAAGAATGACGCAAAAATTAACCCTTAGGCTTTCCCAGCTGCAATGTACGTTCATACGCAGCGCAGACGGCTTCAGCAGCCGCAGCTCGGAACGCACGATTTTCTAATGCGCAGACTCCTGCAATCGTCGAACCGCCGGGACTGCACACATCATCTTTCAATTTGCCGGGATGCTGCCCGCTCTCAAGTACCATTCTGGCAGAGCCTACCAGCGTTTGCGCGGCATACTCCATGGCAGCCGCCCGCGGCAATCCGCACCGAACAGCACCGTCGGCCAACGCTTCGATAAATAAATAAACAAACGCCGGCCCACAACCGCTTACAGCACTGGCAGCATCAATCAGTTTTTCATCAATCGGCGCCAATCTTCCGGCCCGCCGCATCGCCTGTAAAAACGAGGCCAACTGCGCATCGGAAACACCGTCTGCCGTATATAAAATCATACCTTCTCCCACAGCCGCCGGCGTGTTGGGCATAATCCGAATCACCGGATAATCTCCGCCTGCATATCGGCGCACAGTCGAAATATCCGTTCCGGCCGCCATACTGACCAAAACAAAGGCATCCGAACGCTGCGCAAAAATCGGGGAAAGTTCTGCAAGAACAGACTCTAAAACCTGCGGCTTTACGGCTAAAAAGATATAAGTACATTCAGCGGCAATCTGACCATTATCTGCAACCTGTCCGTTCAGTTGCTCCGCCAAGGCCTGTGCGTGTGAAGCAGAAACATCCGAAACACAGATTTTTTCTTCCACCGCTGTTTGATGCAAGGCACGGGCCAAAATACCGCCCATCGTCCCCGCACCGATAAATCCGTATTGACTCATCTTTCATTCTCCTTTTACTTCCGCGGACTCCGTTACCGAACCTGGCCGTTACCGCGGATCACATATTTATAAGACGTCAGTTCTTCTAATCCCATCGGACCTCTGGCATGCAGTTTCTGGGTGGATATGCCC
>WHHJ01000079.1 GCA_014872655.1 Clostridia bacterium | reverse complement strand
CTGATAATGCATACTCTATTTGTCTTAATTGTTTTTTGTTGGTAATTTCAGGACAGGAAAGGAGGTCACTATATGCAATGTATCCTTTCTTGTATAAGTCAATTTTTTCTGAAAAATACATCTTATAGAGATCGAAAACGGAGGGCGTGGGGATGTGTTTAGTACAGTACTTCCAGAAACCGCATGGATAGGGATTGTGGCAATGTGCAGATAGATCAATATCAGGTTCATCAGAGCAAGACAAAAGCTGCTGAGCAAGCGATAGGTTTGCTGTAATATTTTTTTCTTCTTCATCCACTGCGGATGTTACATCTGTAATTTTGAAAAGCTTATGAATATCCAATTGGCCATCGAAAATGTAATGATTATCCAAGCAAATTAAAAATATTCCATCCAACTTGACACCACAGTGCGTAAGGACATATTTTTGATAAGCTATGTCAGCAATATAAATGTCTTTTTTATCGTGTGTTGAACTTTTTACTTCGTAGATTGCCCAACCGTTATCTGTTTTTCTTAAAATATCGACAGCACAATATAAACCTTTGTAGTCAAAAGATGCTTCACATATAACGTTCGTCCCTTTTTCCATTTCACGCTTTGTGGCAGAAATCATGTTCGGTAGGTCAAGTTTACCGTTCTGATAAGCCGTGACCTCTGTATAGTTACCGAACAATCCCATTGCAAGATCTCCGACTTCATTTCCAGCTTCCATTCTGGAAAGAACATCATCTGTTAGCTCAAGGGCGTCTGGCTTATATTTTTTTAACCAAGCCTTCTTTGGGCATTGCCACAATTCACAGTATTTTGATTTAGATAAATACAACATCTGCATTCTCCTTATTATGTTTCTTTCCATTCTATTTTCAGTATTTAATTACCGGTTATTTAGATTATAACATATTCCAAGTGAGATAACTAACTAAATTACTCATTTTTTCTCTTACCAACTTTTTCATAATGTTTTGGACGTTCTATACCGATCTTATATTCTGCTTTTTCTTGTGTGCTTTCGTTATGAGTAACATCCATTTTATGATAACGAAAATGACGTGGTCGACAACTATGTTTGCCGGTTTATATGTTTGGCAAGTTTTTACGTGCGGTGTGGGTTAAAAGCAAGTAACTGCTGTTTTTCGGCTATGGTGTGGGTGATACTGTATGAAACGGAAAACACGGTATGTACGACATCAATGCGTCTTCGATTTCGAATGGTGTTGCTTTTGTGCGGAGTTTGAGGGCTGACGGTTGTCGTCTACGCATGATGTGATGAAACATTTTTTACGATAAAATATTGTGTATATCATTGCAACGTGATACAATAACAACAAATCAAAAACAAGAGAGGCGTATTTCTCAATGAGCAAGGGCAAGGATTTTATCCGTAAAAACAGAAAAATTTTGATCATTGTTGCAATTGCGATTATTTTACTGCTTACGGTAGGTATTTATTTGATATGTCAGCCAAATGTTGATACAAAGAATCAAGTTGATACAAAGAATCAAGTTACCACACAGGCCAAAGACAAAAATGTAATTTCAAACGAAGAAAGTGGAACAGAACGCCAAACCGAAGAGAACAAAGTAGAAAACGAAGAAAAGAACGAAACAGAAAACAAACAAAATCAACAGGAAATGGTTCAAGCGCAAACTGAAACACAAGAAGAAAACAGACTTCCAGACTCAATCCATTCTGAACTTCCGGATGCAACAAATTCAAACAGCAATACATATAGTGACAGCTCGGTGGGTACCGATTCGGCAAACAATTCCCACACCCATGTATGGAAAGAGCATACCGCTCAAAAGTGGGTACCTAATATCGTAACAGTGGTGGATCAACCGGAGCAGAATATCAAATATTCCATTTATAGAATGTATTGGTATACTACCGGTACATGGGAGGAGACACGGGATGCTGAACGTTTCAACACATGGTATCATAGTGAAGAGGGCGGATTGTATCCATTATACCATCCTTATAAAAAACCGGAAGACAACCCGCTGTTTCTTGAGTATGACAAAAACGGAAACCCGACATATATCAATGATCATGTGATTGCCGGTCCATATTATGAGACCATTCCGGCGGTTACCCATGAAGAAGACCACGGTCATTATGAGACCTATGTCGATTACTATTATTGTGACTGCGGCGCCACCAAGTAAGAGGATCATAACAAAGAATAGAATATAAAATTATATAAAATCAGCGCAGTTTTCGGTATAGATCAACTCCAACGGCAAAAAGCTGAAAACGTGTATCATTCAAATTTGTTCGTTGTTGTGCGTTCATGTATCATGTTTTCCAAAATTGGAAGAAGAACGCAATGTTTGATGGTGAACTGACGAATACATCCATCTGCTTTTTTCTATCACGGTTGTTATAGTTACATGATGACAGTTATCTGCAAAATAAATGGTGGGGGTAAATTTCGTGTTTTCAAGAATTCTTATTGGATGATTTGAGATAATACTTTATAGAATGATTTTGATTGAAACATTCGGGGGAGGGAACGATGAAACTGATTTTAAGTGACAGACCCTTGATAGTACCAAAAACGGAAGACCACGACATAAAATTGATTGATTTATCCCAATTAAAGATCACAAACTGTATTGGTTGTTTTGGGTGTTGGACCAAAACGCCCGGAAAATGTGTGATACGGGATGATGCGGTTCAGGTTTATCCCCTGATTGCACGAAGCGAGAAAGTGATGTATATCAGCAAAGTGAAATATGGGAGTTATGATACGATCATGAAAACAATGCTGGAACGTGCCATCCCCGTTCAACAGGCGTTTATTCGTTTATTACATGGAGAAACGCATCACGTGCAACGCAAAGTAGTGCCAAAACAAGCGGTTGTGATTGGTTATGGTGATCTCTCATCAATGGAGCGGGAAGTGTTTACGCGGCTGATCGCGCGAAATGCAAACAATATGAATTTTGAGAGTTATCGAGTCCTTTTTTCATCAGAAAATGAATTAGAAGAAACGGTTCGAAAGGAGCTTTTGACATGGAAAAGATCATGATAATCAATGCAAGTCCACGTGCGCCGAAATCAAACTCTCAAAAATATGCGGCATTGTTCGAACAGTACAGTCGTGTTCCAACGCAATATTTTAACCTTACCAAAAATAATCACGCGGATCTTTGCAGCGTGATGAAAGATTTTTCAGATCTTTTGTTTGTTTTTCCTCTGTATGCGGATGGCATTCCTTCCACTTTGCTGGGGTTTTTAAAATCACTTCAAGAATATCCCCTACAACACAAACCCGTGGTATCTGTCTTGATCAACTGTGGTTTTATAGAACCGGAACAAAACGATGTTGCAGTGGAAATGGTACGCTTGTTTTGCGAAGAAAACGGATATCCGTTTGGTTCCGTTTTAAGAATCGGGAGTGGAGAGGCAATTCTTGCAACGCCGTTTCAATTTCTGGTACGACGCAAAATAAAAAAATTAGCAAAATGCGTGGCAACACACCGCAGACAAAATTTACGTGTCACGATGCCCATTACCAAAAAAATGTTTCTTCGGGCATCTACCATATATTGGGTCAATTACGGCAAGAAAAACGGCATTACAAAAGAGCAAATGGAATGTATGCAGATTGAGGATGGCACATTTGATTCGTAAATGTTTGTATTTTCTGTATGATGATTTTTGTTTCCCTTATGACTTCAACAAAAAGATGGTTCTATCGGGAATTGTTTCGGTCAAGGGAAATATATGAGGTGAATCTAAAACATTGCCTTCATCATTTAATCTATAACACTCATGCAGCCAGTTAAGATTTGTGATAAAAGGCCATTTGGGTTATAAAAATCCGGCAAGTGTTTGGTTTTATAATCTAATACTACTATAAACAAATACAGGCAAAGACAAGATTGCATAGACGATGCTTCATTTCTATGCTTTTTTGTTTTTGCCTGTACTTATTTTATAATCTTGTTCTTAATGAAGCACAAGAAATGTGAAAAAGAGAGAAAATGGTAATGGATTTCGATAAAAGGGTTGCAGGATTCTGTCAAATCATGTATAATATAATTCATATTTATGAACATTTGATTGGAGGAATGGAAAACCATGGGAGACACCATGCAAATTATGATCACAATGATCATATACATGGCCGCAGTTATTGCCATTGGTATCGCATTTGCGCGAAAGGCAAACAAAAGTTCTGAGGCCTATTTTCTTGGAGGGCGTTCGCTTGGGCCTTGGGTGACCGCTATGAGTGCAGAGGCATCGGACATGTCCGGTTGGTTGTTAATGGGGTTGCCGGGGGTTGCCTACTGGTGCGGTATTGCGGATGCGGCATGGACAGCCATCGGGCTTGCTGTGGGGACGTATGTGAACTGGCTGATCACTTCCAAACGGTTGCGTCGATACAGTGAGCGTGCAGGAAACGCGATCACGTTGCCGGAATTTTTCTCCAATCGCTTCCGTGAAAAGAAAAAAGTGGTTATGACCATTGCTGCGTTGTTTATCCTGATATTCTTTACCGTTTACGCGGCCAGCTGTCTTGTAACCTGTGGCAAGCTGTTTTCTACATTATTTGGTTTTAACTATATTTCCATGATGATTGTCGGCGCTGTATTTGTACTTGTTTATACGTTGATCGGCGGCTTTTTGGCGGAGAGTGCCTCTGATTTTATGCAGGCGGTTGTGATGGTTTGTGCGTTGGTTGTGATCATTGTAACGGGAACGGTTGCCGCAGGGGGTCCGGAGGCGGTTGCAGAAAATGCGCAGAAAATCCCGGGATTTTTGGATTTCTTTGGAATCGCGACCCCGATTCTTCAAACAGACGGCGTGACACAAATGGATGTCAACGGGGTTCCGTTATTTGATCTTGCCGGAAATTACAGCATTTTGAGTATTGTTTCTGCTTTGGCCTGGGGCCTTGGCTATTTTGGTATGCCGCAGGTATTGTTGCGGTTTATGGCCATCCGCAGTGAGCGCGAATTGACCAGATCACGCCGGATTGCTACGGTTTGGGTGCTGATCTCACTGACGGTAGCGGTTCTCATTGGTGTGGTCGGACGTATGTTGTATCCGGATGCACTGAACACCGCCTCTTCTGCAGAGAATATTTTCATCTTAATGTCCACGCGGCTTTTGCCGCCGATCATCGCAGGACTTGTGATGGCCGGAATCTTAGCGGCCACCATCAGTTCTTCTGATTCCTATCTGTTAATTGCGGCATCTGCTTTTTCCAAAAACATTTATCAAGGGCTACTACATAAAAAAGCCTCAGACAAACAGGTTTTGTGGATTTCCCGCTTAACGCTATTGATCATTACTGCCGTTGCTATTTTTGTCGCACTGGATGAAAACAGTGTCATTTTTACCATTGTCAGTTTTGCCTGGGCTGGTTTCGGTGCCACCTTTGGTCCTTTAATGCTCTTCAGTCTGTTTTGGAAACGGCTCAATCGTGCAGGCGCCATTGCCGGTATGATCGGTGGGGGCTGTATGGTGTTTGTTTGGAATCTTTTGGTGCGCCCGTTGGGAGGCTTGTGGGATATCTATGAGCTGTTGCCGGCATTTATCTTCTCCTGTCTGTGTATTGTTGTGGTTTCCCTATTGACGGCGCCTCCTGCAAAGGAAGTACAGGAAGACTTTGAGGCCGTCCGTCGCGGTAACCACTAAGTGATTGAAATTTTTTCTACATTGTTTGTTTTTCCAATGATGAGATGATACAAAGGCGGTTGTCGAACAGATAACAGTTTTTCGTGATTTCATTATGTCGAATCATTAGATTTTTTCCGGGAAAAGCCGATATTGGCTTTTCCCGTTTTTTTGTTTTGGAAAAGTATTGTCGATTGAAATGATTTTGCACGCTTTCTGGTGTTTGGACAATGGTGCGATTGCTATGCCAATATATAGAAACAGTAATGCTTACTGAATCAGCAAAAAGTTTTTTGAAAAAAATTAGATTTTAGTGGCTTTTTCGCCAGTATTCGACATTTTTGGTACACGACATCTATTATACTATCATTGTCATAACGTTTATCATATGGTTATGGTTATGTGTATTTGCATCACACGTGGTATCAAACGGATGGTTTGAAGCACTTCGATGCAGCGGGTGCTTTGCAAACTTCTTTTTCAAAATGGTATTTTTGTGATGTGTGTATGCGCTTGACATCTTTTGGATAGGCGATATTTATAAGTTGACGAAAGGGGTGGGAGATGGATATAAAATCAATTTTAGAATTGGTAAAAAAATCAAAAAGAGAGAAATTGTTCGTTTGTCAATGATGTGAGACCGGAAAAAGCGAAAGAGTTTTGTCTATG
>WHHJ01000078.1 GCA_014872655.1 Clostridia bacterium | reverse complement strand
ATATTTTCCATAAAAAACTATTTTTATACACCGTTATCTTGTTTGTGCAAAAATATTTATTTTATATAGATTTAATGGTATATTTCTTGGATTGACATAAAATTGTCAATCTAATATGATAAAATAAATAAAGAATTATTTCAAGATTAAAAGGAAGATGAATGAAAACCATGATGTACATCATTGACAGCGCAGACACAGAAAAAATCAAAAGATGCGTTGAATTTTTTCCGGTTGCAGGAGTGACGACAAATCCAACAATCATTTCAAAAGAAAAAGCCGACTTTGTTCAGTTGGTAAAAACGATTCGAGATATCATCGGCCCGGAAAGAATGTTCCATATTCAAACCACAGCAGACACCGCCGAAGACATGATTCGCGAAGCGAAAGCATTAAAAGAATTAGTTGGTGGTAATTTCTATATTAAAATTCCTATTTCGGCTCAAGGCTTAAAGGCCATGATGCAATTGAAAAAAATGGGAATCAATGTAACAGCAACAGCCATCTTTACCCAACAGCAAGCAATGCTTGCTGCAATGGCAGGAGCCGACTTTGTTGCACCGTACGTTAACAGACTGGACAATATTGTCAGTGACGGGGTTCATGTTGTAGAAGAAATTGTCAAGATGTTCCGCGCACAAAATGTAAACTGTAAAGTACTGGCAGCCAGCTTTAAAACGGTAGAACAAATTCATAAGATCGCAGTGGTTGGCGGAGATGCGGTCACCATCAACCCCGAACTGTTTGACTTGCTGACTTATCATCCCATGACGCAGTATGCGATCGATGATTTTAATGTAGACTGGGAAAGCGTTTACGGCAAAAAGTCCATCCTGGATTTGTTAAAATAAATAAACACAGAAATTTTTAAATTTTTTTATATATGTATTTATTTTTTTGGGAAAATCTGCTATAATATAAGTAATAAAAGGGAGTAGCGAAAAGGATTCTTTTATCAAAGGATCTTTTAGTATAGTGACGACAAACACGGGCACACAAGCCCCGCATTATACTTGAAATCAGCAAGACTTTTATTGTGTGTAAATAATAAGTTTTATTTCATGCAATAAAAGTCTTTTTTCTGTCTATTTCGACTACTCGGATTATCAGGAGGTAAGCATGCAGGCATTAGTAGAACATCTATTACAAATTCCCGCTATGGACTGGGCAAAAATGGTGATTATGTGGGTCATTGGCGGAATTCTAATTTTTCTGGCAATCAAAAAAGATATGGAACCAACTCTTCTGCTCCCATTAGGCTTCGGTGCCATTTTAGTCAATTTACCGTTGGCAGCCAGCACAGGAGTTATTAGCGCAGAGGGCCCAATCACAACATTATTTAATGCGGGAATTGCAAACGAACTGTTTCCCCTATTATTATTTATCGGAATCGGCGCGATGATTGACTTCGGTCCGCTGCTTTCCAATCCTAAACTGTTTTTATTCGGTGCTGCAGCACAGTTTGGTATTTTCTTTACCTTTTCTATCGCAGCTTTGATCTCTCCGATGCTGGGATTTGATATCACAGACGCAGCATCCGTTGCGATTATCGGCGCGGCAGACGGTCCGACATCGATTTTTGTAGCACAGTATTTTAACAGTAAATATATGGGTGCCATCATGGTTGCGGCTTATTCCTATATGGCTTTGGTTCCAATTATCCAGCCGGCTGCTATCAAATTAGTTACTACCCAAAAAGAACGTCGGATTAAAATGGAATATGTTCAAAAAGATGTTTCCAAAACGGTACGAATCTTGTTCCCCATTATCGTTACCGTTATTGCAGGACTGGTTTCTCCTAATTCTGTAGCCCTTGTCGGTTTCTTGATGTTTGGAAACTTGATTCGCGAATGCGGTGTGTTAGACTCGCTGTCCGAAACCGCACAAAAAGTATTGGCAAACCTGGTTACTATTTTACTTGGTTTGACAATTGCGGCCAGAATGAATTATGAAGCCTTTTTAACCTGGCAAACAATTATGATTTTGCTGTTAGGGTTAATTGCCTTTATCTTTGATACGATCGGCGGCGTTTTGTTTGCAAAACTGATCAATCTCTTCTCCAAGAAAAAAATCAACCCGATGATTGGTGCTGCCGGCATCTCTGCTTTCCCGATGTCCTCCAGAGTCATCCATAAGATGGGATTAAAAGAAGATCCTCAGAATTTCTTACTAATGCATGCAGCCGGCGTAAATGTATCCGGGCAAATTGCATCTGTTATTGCCGGCGGCTTGATTATCAGCCTGGTCGAAGGCATCTTTTTGGTTTAACAGTAAGGAGGCATGATCTATGAGTAATTTCATCGATGTAAACTTATTTATTAAGTCTTTAGAAGTAATGGGGCTTGGCATGTTGGGAATTTTTATTGTCATTGCCATTATTTCCCTGCTTGTTGCGGCTCTGAATAAAGTATTCAGCAAAAAGAAAAAAACACAAGAATAAAGCTTTATGCAATAAAAGGCCACCCAGCTATATGGGTGGCCTTTTTGCCGTAGTCTCTTTTTTTAAACCATTCTGCACACATATGCAGTTTAATCAACATTTCATTACTTCTTATTCTTGACACGCTGCAACACATCAATACTTTTCCATACACTCAAATTTTTTAGATCGACGACATAAACGCAGATTTTTGGTATCCATAAAATAAGTTTCCCCTGCGCCGATCATTGTGCATACGATCATGCTAAAAATCCATCCGTAAAACAAAAGGTCCTCCGATATCGGAGGACCTTTTGTTTTACATTATTTCTGTTCATTCAGTTCAACCAAATGTTCATATCTTGCCTTCGCTTCTTTTTCTGCTTTCTCAAACAGTTTGCCGGCACGCTCTGGGAACGTACGCTCCAAAGCACTGTAACGAACTTCATTTTTGATAAAGTCAGAATATTCAGCCGTAGGCGCTTTGCTGTCCAGCGTAAACGCTTTCTTGCCTTCTGCTGCCAAACGCGGATCAAACCGGAACAAGTTCCAATATCCAGCTGCGACAGCCGCTTTCGCCTCGCTCATAGCGTTCTTCAAACCACCTTTGATACCGTGATTGATACACGGTGCATAGGCGATGATCAAAGAGGGGCCATGATAGCTTTCCGCTTCACTGATAGCTTTGATAGTTTGATTGTAATCTGCACCCATCGCAATCGATGCAACATAGACATATCCATAGGTCATCGCAATACCAGCCAGGTCTTTCTTCTTCTGACCTTTTCCGGCAGCCGCAAATTGTGCTACAGAACCTGTCGGAGTGGACTTAGAAGCCTGACCGCCTGTATTAGAGTAAACCTCGGTATCGAAGACCAAAACGTTGACGTCTTCACCGGATGCCAACACATGATCCAAACCGCCAAATCCGATATCGTATGCCCATCCGTCTCCACCAAAGATCCACAACGACTTCTTCACCAGCATATCGGAGTTTTCTTTAATATATTTACACAGCTCAGCACATTCGCAACCGTCTGCCTTGCAACCGGTCAATGCCTTGTCAACAGCTGCCAGCAATTTTTCTGCTGCGGCCTTGGATGCATCCGCATCTTCTCTGCCGGCCAGCCATGCTTCGCAAGCCTCTTTAATGCCAAACTCTGCCGGCGTGTCTTTTGCTGCCAATTCGCTAACAACATCCGCCATTTTATCCTGGCGCTGCTTGGTAGCCAAGAACATACCGTATCCATGCTCTGCATTATCTTCAAACAAAGAGTTTGCCCAAGCCGGACCATGTCCCTGTTTATTTACGGTATACGGCGTCGAAGGAGCCGAACCGCCCCAAATCGAAGAACATCCTGTTGCGTTGGAGATCATCATTCTGTCGCCAAACAACTGGGTAACCAGTTTTGCATACGGTGTTTCGCCACATCCGCCGCAAGCACCGCTGAACTCAAGCAACGGTTGTTTGAACTGAGATCCTTTTACAGAATTCTTATTAAACGGAAGTTCTTTTTCTGCAACATGCTTAAAGGCATAATCGAAGTTTGCCTGTTCTTGTCTTTGAGAATCCAGACTCTTCATTGTAATAGCCTTTTCTTTAGCCGGACATACATTGACACAGCTTCCGCATCCTGTACAATCCAAAACAGAAATGCTGATAGCAAAATGCAATCCTTCGGTTCCTTTTCCAATCATCGGCTTGGACTTAAATCCTTCCGGTGCATTTTTCAGTTCTTCGTCATTCAATGCAAACGGACGAATAACCGCATGCGGACAAACATAAGAACATTGACCACACTGGATACATTTTGTCAAATCCCATTCCGGAACATCAACAGCAGCGCCGCGTTTTTCAAAAGCAGCCGTACCCTGCGGAAGAGCTCCGTCAACCCATTTAGCCAAAGTAGAAACCGTGATATCGTCGCCTTTTTGTGCATTGGCCGGGATCAAAACTTCTTCTACATAAGACTTCAGGTTCGGGCACGCCGCATCCACATCGTGTACAACGGGGGTATCTTCTGCCTCGGCCCAAGATGCCGGATAATCTACTTTTTTCACATTGGCAATACCTTGGTCAATCGCTGCGTAGTTCTGATTAACAACCTGTTCGCCTTTCTTACCGTAAGAACGAACCACAGCTTCTTTCATATATTTTACAGCATCATCAATCGGAATAATATTAGCAATCTTAAAGAAAGCTGCCTGTAAAATCATATTGATTCTGTTGCCCAGACCAATTTCTTTCGCAATACCAACACCGTCTACTGTATAGAAGTTCACATGTTTTTGTGCAATATCGCGCTTCATTTTAGCCGGCAATCTCTGCGTCAATTCTTCTACAGACCAATCCGTATTTAACAACATCGATGCGCCCTCTTTTAAATCAGAGGTCATATCATACTTGTCCACATACGAAAGATTATGACATGCTACAAAATCAGCTTTCGATACATAATAAGTCGAACGAATCGGAGAAGTACCAAATCTTAAGTGAGATTTTGTTACACCACCAGATTTTTTCGAGTCATACTCAAAATATGCCTGTGCATACATATCCGTATGGTCACCGATAATTTTAATGGAGTTTTTATTAGCGCCTACCGTACCGTCAGAGCCAAGACCCCAGAACTTACATTCTGTCGTACCCGGAGCTGCAGTTTCAGGATGCTCTGTAACAGGTAAGCTCAGGTGCGTTAAATCATCATTGATACCGATCGTAAAGTTGTGTTTCGGCTCTGCTGCCTTCAAGTTGTCATACACGGCAATAATCTGCCCCGGAGTCGTGTCTTTAGAACCTAAACCATAACGGCCGCCGACAATGACAGCGTTTGCGAACTTCGAACCGGCAAGAGCCGCAACAACATCCAGATACAAAGGCTCACCAATTGCACCGGGTTCCTTGGTTCTGTCTAAAACAGCGATCGACTTCACCGTTTCAGGGATGGCAGCAATCAAATGCTTTGCAGAGAACGGTCTGTACAGTCTAACCTTGATTAAACCGACTTTTTCACCTCTGGCCATCATGTAGTCAATCGTCTCTTCTGCCGCGTCACAAACAGAGCCCATAGCAATAATCACACGCTCTGCATCCGGTGCACCATAGTAGTCAAACAAGTGATAATTCTTATTGGCCTTTTTGTTGACCTGATTCATGTAATCTTCTACAACACCAACAATATTTTCATAATATTGATTACCAGCTTCTTTAGCCTGGAAGAAAATATCAGGGTTCTGTGCAGAACCTTTCAGAACAGGATGCTCCGGATTCAACGCCCGAGCCTTAAATGCTTTTACGGCATCCATGTCAACCATATCTTTCAGGTCATCATAATCCCAAACTTCAATCTTTTGGATTTCATGTGAAGTTCTAAATCCGTCAAAGAAGTGGATAAACGGTACTCTGCCTTTAATGGTTGCCAAATGAGCAACGGCACCTAAATCCATAACCTCCTGTACACTGCTTGATGCAAGCATTGCATAACCGGTCTGACGGCATGCCATAACGTCCGAATGATCACCAAAAATCGAAAGTGCATGCGTTGCCAAAGCTCTGGCAGAAACATGAATAACATTCGGAAGCAATTCTCCGGCAATTTTGTACATGTTCGGGATCATCAGCAAAAGACCCTGAGATGCCGTATATGTAGTCGTCAACGCACCGGCAGACAAGGAACCGTGCACTGCACCAGCCGCACCGGCTTCAGACTGCATTTCCGCCACTTTTACATTTTGGCCGAAGATGTTTTTCGCACCTTTTGCAGACCAGGTATCTGTCACTTCTGCCATGACAGAAGACGGTGTAATCGGATAGATAGCAGCAACTTCCGTGAACGCATACGAAACGTGTGCGGCAGCGTTGTTACCGTCCATCGTTTTCATTTTTCTTCCCATGGGAACCCTCCTAAAAAATGTATATAATTTATAGATGGTATATTGTTTTGGAGCCAA
>WHHJ01000077.1 GCA_014872655.1 Clostridia bacterium | reverse complement strand
TAAAAATTTTTTGCAATTGTGATAAAGATATTTTTTTCTGCATTTGATATTTATAATAGGAATCGGAATTTTAATATGCTGACAATGTGAATAAAGTTGATGATAGTCTTTTTGAAGTGGGTTCCTATCTTCGTCTTATTACTTAATATATAGAGTTGATTTTATAAACTGATAATAAATTATTCTAAAGGTTGTGGATGAATATATTGACATCTTTTTAAATTTATGCTACAATTATTTTATAAAATTAATAAAATTGTCGAGCTTTGCAATTTTATCGTGATTTTGATACACTCCGGGTCAGACTTTTTGGAAAAATCGTTTTGACTCGTTTTTGTTTTTGATAGGTGATTTTATGGAAGAACTCGAACGGAAAATTCAAGCAGAGGGGCATGTTTATCCGGGCGGCGTCCTGAAGGTGGACGGCTTTTTGAATCATCGTATTGATACGGTGTTTTTAGCACAGATGGGTGCGTATATTGCACAGAGATTTTCAGATAGCCGGGTGGATAAAGTATTAACGATTGAGTCCTCGGGGATTGCATTGGCGTTTGCGGCCGCAGAACGGTTAAAGGTGCCGGTCGTTTTTGCAAAAAAACAAAAGACGTCTAATATGTCTGCGGATGTTTTTAGCTCAGTGGTTCATTCTTTTACGCATAATACGGATAATCATGTGGTTGTCAGCCGCGAGTATCTTTGTTCCGGGGAACGGATTCTTATTGTGGACGATTTTTTGGCAGAAGGGAATGCCATTCACGGGTTGATGGAAATTGCATCTGAAGCCGGATGTGAAGTGGTCGGATGTGCAGTTGCGATTGAAAAAGGCTTTCAGGGCGGTGGCGACACGCTTCGCGCGCAAGGGGTCGATGTTTTATCTTTGGCGATCATTGATTCTATGTCGGATACAGGAATTGTCTTCAGAAAGCAGGATAAGTAGTCGAGCTAAGATAAAATTTTATATAGGGTAGAAATGATATAATGAATGTATGTAACAAGATTACATAAAAACATTTTTGGAGGGAAAACACAATGAAAAAAATCTTTTCACTGTTAATGGCCATCGCAATGCTTGTTTCTGTTTGTGCATTGTTTGCTGCTTGTACGCAAGACAATGATGTGCAAGATGATCAGCAGGGTGGCTCAAATGTGCAGTCCGATGCTTCGGATTTTAAGGTAGGAGCCATTTATATTAACGGTAAAAATGATACTGCTGGTTATACCTATGCGCACAGTAAAGGAATCAATGCGGCGATTGCAGCATTAGGAATTCCGGCAGAAAATCTGTTTGTGGTAGACAATGTAAAAGAAGACACAACCGAAGTGTCTAAAGCAATCGATACGCTTGCTGCGCAGGATTGCGATATCATTTTTGGTATTAGTTTTGGTTATGGAGATGCTTTTAAAGCAGCTGCTGAAAAAGAGGAGTATGCAGATATTATCTTCTCTCATGCAACAGGTTATATGAGCAACGATACAAACTTTAACAATTACTTCGGTCGTATTTATCAGGCACGTTATTTAAGTGGTATTGCTGCTGGATTAAAGGCAAAAGAATTAGGTAACAACAACATTGGTTATGTTTCAGCTTATGGTACTGAATATGCTGAAACCTGCAGCGGTATCAATGCATTTACTTTGGGTGCACAGTCTGTGAATCCGGACGTTGTTGTCCATGTGAAAAAAATCAATACTTGGGGCGACGAAGCTTTGGAGAGACAAGCTGCCGAAGCATTGGTAGATACTTATAATTGCTGTGTTATTGCACAACACTGTGACTCTGCACAGCCGCAATTAGTTGCTCAGGCAAAAGGTGTATTCGGATGTGGCTATAACTCAGATATGACTGAGCAGGCTCCGGATGCTCATTTGACGGCTACAGTTTGGAATTGGGAAGTTTATTATGAAGCTGCAATGGCTGCTGCTATGCAAGGTAAAGAGACCTTCATGAAAGAGATCGGTATTTATTATGAAGGTTTGGCTTCTGGTTTAGTCGGTATTTCTCCGCTGAGCAAAAATTGTGTGGAAGGAACCGATAAAATGATTGCGTTAGTTGAAGATTTGATTAAAGAAGGATCTTGGGACGTATTCAGCGGAGTAAAACTTTCGTTTAATCAAGATGGCGACACTTATACGGTTGTTAAGACCGATGCAGATTTGGTAGATATTGACGGAAATGTGATCGTAAAAGCCGGCGAAGGATCTGTAGAAGACGCTGTTATCAAAGGTTCTATGAACTATTATGTACAGGGCGTTGTTGCCGAAGAATAAGTAACGATACGGACGAGAAATCCGTGCAGATTATTTAGTCTGTGTGATGATCAACCCGCCCCGTCTTACGGCGGGGCGGGTTTAAACTATAGATTTGTAATGAAATTTATCTTTATGTGATCAGAAGAAGGAGCGGTTTGGCGATGGCTGAATATGCGGTTGAATTGAGAAATATAACAAAAACTTTTGGGAGTGTCGTAGCCAACCGCAATGCCCAGTTAAAGCTGGAGCATGGACAGATCCTTGCCTTATTAGGCGAAAACGGATCAGGAAAAACGACGTTAATGAACATTTTGTCCGGAATTTATAAGCCGGACAGCGGCAGTGTATGGATTGACGGAAAGGAAGTAGTGATTCATTCTCCGGAAGACTCCAAGCGTTTTGGTATCGGAATGGTGCATCAGCATTTTAAATTGGTTGATGTTTTTTCCGCCGCAGATAATATTTGGATTGGAGCGGCTAAAACGGGGTTGTTTTTAAAGAAAAGCCGATATCAAGAAATTGAAAAAATTGCTCAGAAATTTGGGTTTGATTTGGATCCCCGCAAACAAGTTTGTAACATGTCTGTTAGTGAAAAGCAAACCCTCGAAATTATTAAAGTATTGTATTATGGAGCTAAAACTATTGTTTTGGATGAGCCGACGGCGGTTTTGACGGTACAGGAAACGCAAAAACTGTTTGATGTTTTGCGCCGAATGAAAAAAGAAGGGCATTCGATCATTATTATTACGCACAAACTTGATGAAGTGATGGAAATCAGCGATAAGGTTACCATCATGCGTAAAGGAGAATATATCGATACAGTAAATACGGCGGAAGTTACCAAGCAGGCTCTGACCGATATGATGGTCGGAAGAAAAGTAAGTTTAAATATTGAAAGACCGGTTGTTGAAAAAACGGAGCCTTTGTTGGAGATTCGGGATTTAACCGTACTAAATGATGAAAAAGCCGTTGCTTTGGATCACGTAAGTTTTTATATCCGCGGCGGTGAGATTTTAGGAGTCGCGGGAATTGCCGGCTGCGGGCAGAAAGAGTTGTGTGAAGCGATTGCCGGGTTACGTAAACCGCAGAGCGGGATGATGATCCATCAGGGAGAAGATATTGTACACCTGTCTCCCAAACAAATTATTGAAAAGGGTATTTCCATGAGCTTTATTCCCGAAGATCGTTTAGGAATGGGCTTAGCTCCCTCCTTGTCGATTACGGATAATATGCTGCTGAAGAGTTATGGAGAAAATGCTCTCAATCCGTTTATTGACCGCAAACGCGGCAGAAAAAAAGCACAGCAAGTGATTAAAGAATTGGATGTTGTTACGCCGTCGACCGAGACCCCGGTTCGGAAGTTGTCGGGTGGAAACGTTCAGAAAGTTTTATTGGGACGAGAAATCGGAACAGGACCCAATGTTATTGTAACGGCTTATCCGGTTCGCGGATTGGATATTAATTCGTCTTATGCGATCTATGATATTTTAAATCAACAGAAGAAAAACGGCGTGGGCATATTGTTTGTCGGGGAAGATTTGGACGTAATGATGTCTTTATGTGATAAGATTATGGTTCTGTGTCATGGGAAAATGATGGGTGTTGTTCATGCGGATAAGACAACCAAGGAAGAACTCGGACTCATGATGACAGGAACTGTTGATATGGCCGAAATGAAACATAAGCCGATGGGTATTGCAAAGGATTCAAAGATTGTCGAGCAAGCCGGGGAAACCAATCCGGAAGATAAATAAATCGGCCATTTCTTTAGAAAGGATGAAATAGGGTGAGTAAAATAAACAAGACGGGTTCTTCACAGGACAAAGCAGGTTCGGTTGTTCGTCCTGCATCCGTTCGCAAATTCCCTTTGCGTGTTGTAAAACGGGAGCATATGAATCCATGGATTCAACTCATTTATTATGTTGTAGCCGTTATCATTGCTCTTTGTTTGGGGGCTTTGCTTTTAGCTGCAATGGGGGTATCCCCGATTGAGTATTACGAAAAAATGGTTACCATCGGAGCGATGGGAAATAAGTTTGCCTATAAAAAATTTGAAGGGTTAATCATTACTTTTATTCCGTTGGTCATTACTTCATTGGCGTTGTCTTTATCTTTCCGAATGAAGTTTTGGAATATTGGCGGTGAAGGCCAGTTTATTGTTGGCGCAATTTCTTCTGCCTGGTTTGCGTTAATGTGGGGAAACACGCTTCCCGGTTGGATGATGATTTTGGTGATGGCTTTAGGCGGCGGTATTTGTGCCGGAATTTACGGATTAGTTGCCGGCGTATTGAAAGTCAAGTTTGGTACCAATGAAACGTTAATGACGCTGATGATGAACTATATTGCTTTGTATACGCTGCGGTTTTTCGGCGAGACAAAAGCAGATTGGAATATTTTTGTGGACCCCAGTTCCGATCGTCCCAAATTTATGGAACTACCCGAGGCAGCGGCCATGCCTGTTATTAAAATAGGCAAGTTTTCTTTGAATATTGCTTTGATTGTTGCGGTTCTTTTAACTATTTTTATCATTATTTATCTAACAAGAACAAAACACGGCTATGAGCTTTCGGTGGTTGGAGATAGCATTCCGACTGCCAGATATGCCGGGATGAAAGTTGGCCGGATCATGTTACGGACGGTGTTTTTATCCGCATTTTTAATCGGAATTGCAGGAGCATTTACCGTGTCTTCTTCCAGCCCTCCAATTTTATCTACGGCAATTACTAATGATGTGGGTTGGACGGGAATTATTGTCGCCTGGCTTTCAAAATTAAATCCGATTGCAATTTTTATTGTTTCGGCGTTGATTAGCGTTTTACAGTTTGGCTGTATTTCGGCCAACGCAAGTTTTGGGGCGATTGATTCCAATTTTGCAGATATCTTGCAAGGCATTATTTTATTTGTTGTATTGGCAGTAGACTTTTTAATCCGGTTTAAAATTGTTCGGGTCAGAAACATAGAGAAGGAGGCGCAGAAGTAATGGATCAATGGAATGTGTTCACTCTTTTTCTTGTGAGTATGGTGGTGTACAATATTTCTCTTTTGTATGGTACGGTAGGGGAAATTTTGACTGAAAAGTCCGGAAGTTTGAACCTGGGTGTAGAGGGAATCATGGCCATTGGTGCCATGGGCGGATATTTGGTCGGGTGTGCTTTTGATAATTTGCTGATTGGAATCTTGGCGGCGTTTTTCTTTGCCGCGCTTTGCGGACTTCTGTTTTCGTGGCTGACAGTTTCGCTTCAGGCTAATCAAAATGTTACGGGATTGACGATTACAACGTTTGGATTAGGATTGTATTATTTTTTAGGAAGCGGATTAAAGGCAGCTGGTAAGTGGCCGGAGTTGCATAATCTTCCCAATTTATCTGCCAGCATCGCTGAGATAAAAATCCCGCTTCTTTCGGATATTCCGGTTATCGGACGTGTGTTGTTTCAGCAGAATATTTTGGTTTATTTGGGGATTTTGATTGCCATTATCGCCTTTTTGTATTTGCGCTATACAAAGATTGGGCTCAAGACGCGGGCGATTGGTGAAAATCCGGCTGCTGCGGATGCTGTCGGTGTAAACATTACGCGGTATAAATATTTAAATATTATTGTCGGGGCCGGGATTATGGGCATCGGTGGCTATCAGATGGGGTTGAATCTGGGCGGTAGTTTTGAAGGCAGTAATTGCTGGATTGGTGGATACGGCTGGATTTCGATTGCGCTGGTTATTTTTGCAAATTGGAATCCTGCTTGGGCAATTTTAGGAACGTTTGTATTTGGATTTTTCAGTACGCTGAAAACTTATGGAACGTCTTTGGCAACGGCTTTTCCCGGGACGCTTGGCTGGTTGTCTGCGATCCCGCCTCAGTTTTTGCAGGCGCTTCCCTTTATTATTACAGCGTTAATTTTGGTTGTAAAATCCATTTCGAAGAATAAACATAACGCGCAACCGGCTGCAATGGGTGTTGGATATTATCGTGAAGACCGGTAAGAAATTGTTGCAAGAATTTATGCTATTTTCTTTGAGTGATTTTAATTTAAAATAGGATGTAAAAACGGAAGGGCTAACCTTCCGTTTTTTTAGCTATAGCCTAATCATCTCTTGGTACTACTGAATGGCTGGGCAAATAAAAAGGAAAAGCCTTGAGCAATCCTAAGTTGAAAACAACAAATTTTTTAAACCAGATAATTTATATTCGCTTGTTACAAAAAATCACAAATTTTGGAAAATGCATTGCAAAATATACGCCGTTATGTTAAAATAATATAAAATGTATATTTAATATTTGTGGTAAGAAAAAGGGGTACGTATAC
>WHHJ01000076.1 GCA_014872655.1 Clostridia bacterium | reverse complement strand
AAAGGTATACTATAATCAGCAGGAGGTATTACTGACAACAAAAGAGTATGAACTACTTTACCGACTGGCCTTGTATGAAGGGCGGGTGTTGTCATACAGGCAGCTTTATGAGGCTGTATGGGGAGAAGATCCAATGGGAAATGAAGCCAATGCGGTAAGCTGTCATGTATACGGCCTGCGCAGAAAATTTCGTGAGATAGCACTCAGCTTACCTTCTGCTATCCGTTGTGTTCGAGAAGTTGGCTTTTGTTTTGAGGATATTACGGAATAAATAGGGGAAACGACCTGATAGCAGGTCGTTTCCCCTATTTATTTGAGCCATAAAGTCTTTTCTTACGGTGCAGTATTCAAAGGGCGGTAAAATTTGACATTATACAGCATTTTGTTGTTTGTTCTTGTCTAAACTTGCGACCGACTACGAAAATTCTACGGAAAATCTCGGAAAAATCTACAAAATTAGACGGTATAATCCCTATATCAACAATTATGAACGGGGATAAACATACCGGGCGGTTGTCCTATCCCCGCAGGGGGATAAAATGCCGGGGATAAAAAAGCAAACGGAAGCGTGATCTCAATTGGAGCGAATCTGAAATGAGGGCAACGAGCGAAAAGTATCGCCTTAATTCCTATGACGGCGAAGAACTGCCGTTTGAGAACTATATGAAACTTGACAATACAAATCCGGCTCCAGATGAAGTTGCAAAAATGATTAAAGCACTCTTTTCAATCGAGGAGTAGTAGTATAGAATTGAAGAAAAGAATGTGTGCTGAATGAATCAACAATATATAGCAAAATGCGGGGGTAAGAAAAAATAAACTCTGCTATGTTTATCTAACAAAAAAGGAACGAGCCGATACCAAAGGGCAAAAAGTGTTTAATACGCTGTTTACGAAAATCCGAGTGCGGGGCAATTTACGTAAGTAGTTTCCTTATTATAGAAAATTAGGTTGTGGACTTAACCGAATTCATCAATATGGTACTATATTGATGAAAGCTTTCAAAAAAACCATAGAAAGCCTGCAAATAAAAAGTCAAGCCCAAAATTGGACTTGACAGAAGAGAATTTTACAGACAGCAGGTAGAGCAAAAAGGGCAACACAAATAAGCCACCGCAGAGCGCCGGCTTAAAAAGCAATCAATATGGGGGGCTTAGGTGGTGTGCTGCAATCCCGTGGATTCCATGTCTACGGGCGGTAGATTCTCCAGCGTGGCAAGATAGTCCCGCACCTGGGCGTAGTATCGCCGCAGGAACTTGTTTCCGGCCGCCGTCATGTAAACGTAGTAGGGTTTTCCCTCAGTTCGCTTACGGTCAAGGAACTGGAATATAGGTTCTTCCTGGGGAGCACATTTCAAGTAGATGCTCATGATATTGAACAAGGTTTTACGAAGGTACGGAGAGCCTCGTTTCGAGGATTTGTTGCTGCGTATATTCTTCTCACCGGACTGATTGGGCATAGGATCGATACCGGCAAAGGCAACCAAAGCCTGTTTGCGTTCAAACCGGCGCACATCTCCAATCTCGGCCATGAGTTGCGGTCCAAAAGACTTGCCAACGCCGTACATTTGCATGATCACCGGATACTCCGGCAGCATGGACGCAAGGCGCTCCATTTCTGTCCGGTAAGTTTCTACGGAGCGCGAAATGCTTGTGAGCTGGTTTGCCGCCTCCTGGATGAGCACCTTGGTCACATCGGATTTTGGAACCAGCACAACGGCATTCTTTGCAAGCGTATATACCTCCTCTGCATTTGCCTGCTTAAAGAAATAACCGTGGCGTTTGCACCATTTCCGATAACGCTCTGAAAAAGCGTTAAGGCTTTGTTTGCGCACACAATCCACATGCCAAAAAGCGTGAGCAAAATCCACCCACTTCTGCGTGCCGTCACTGCGAACAGGGCTGTCAAAGCATTTGCGGATTCCAGGAAAAGACTGATCTAAAAGCGCAATAAGATTGTTGGAGCTTGCAGTTCGCTGCTTGGAGGCAAGCTGAAACTGGCGGTTGAGGGTTTTGAGATTATAGCGAATCGTATCCATAGGAGTATAGTCTCGCAAATCTGCCCAGTTGTCAAGAGCATACCGAGCAATCTTCATAGCATCGGCTTTGTCAGTTTTCACTCTGCGCAAAGAATTGGCTCCATACTCTTTAATGAGCAGTGGATTCACTACACTGACATAAAGGCCGGCTTCATGGAGAACTTTGGTTATGGACTCATAGTAACGCCCTGTATGTTCCATGACCACTCGAGTTTCACCCTCGATGGATTTCAGCTGTTGCGCCAATGCGGACAAATCCTCTGCACTGTGGCATACCTCAAAGGGAAGTTTTACGACTTCGCCAAAAGGACGGAGTATAGCTACCATACTCTTTCTGCTGGAAACATCAATGCCTGCTGCGTTCATAAGTATCACTCCTGTTTAGAAATTGCAATGGACAAAGCCATCTTACCCATTGCCGATTCTATCTGTTTGCTGACACGAACGCATTGGCTCTACCTGCACAAATCGAACACTGCGAATAGGAGGGATGGCTGACTGACTTTCTCACGGACGTAAAAGCCCTTGGAGTAAAAGGTCAGACCATTACCCTCCCATTCTAACAGTTTAGGCAACGAGATGTCCCATGCCTATGGCTGGCTGCCATAAATCAAGGGGCAAATATATAGTAACAGGAGAAAAGTATGGAGCAAAGGCAAGTATCGCTTTTTATTGAAGAGAACTTGAAAACTATATATGCTTATGCGCTTTCCCGTGTATCCAATAAGGAAGATGCGGCGGATCTCGCAGAAGATATCATTCTGGCAATTCTTCAAAGTGCATCGAGATTACGAGATGAACATGCGTTCTTTGGTTATATTTGGGCCATAGCAGCTAATACATATAAAAAGTATCTACGCAAAAAGAATGCTCACTCACATACCAAACTGGATCAGGACATCGCCAGCTATGATATGGATGTAGTTTCTGAGCTAATAAAAAACGATGAAATGAATATGCTTCGCAGAGAATTAGCGATTCTTGCAAAAGAATATCGTGAGTGCACAGTTGCTTATTATATGGAGGGCTTATCTTGTGCTGACACAGCAAAGAAGCTTCATATTTCTCTTGACATGGTAAAATATTATCTTTTCAAAACACGTAAAATATTGAAAGAAGGTATTAGTATGGAAAGAGAATTCGGTGAGAAAAGTTATAAACCTTCAATCTTTCATTTTGTAACCATTTTTTCCGGTCAGTCTAACAGAGAATATAGAAATTTGTTTAAAAGAAAACTACCAGGTAACATTCTTGTAAGTGCCTACTATACACCCATGACTGTTCGTGAACTGGCAATTGAACTTGGCGTCGCATCAGTTTATCTGGAAGATGAAATCGAATTGCTTGTAAAATATGGACTTTTAACAGTGTTATCAAAAGGTAAATATCAGACCAATCTGGTTATCTTTACGGAAGACTATACCAATGAGTTTATTCGAGCGGCAGAAAATAAATATCTTTCTAAGCTCACCGATATTTTACAAGCGGTAAAGTCTAAACTTCCCGAAATTCGTCGAATTGGTTTCACCGGTTCAAATTATGACGACAATCATTTGGTTTGGGCGTTCTTATTTGATCTCATGCGTGAAGGAAATATTATCTTTGAGGAGTCCAATCCGAAATCAGAACGCAAATCGAAAATCTATGATGGAGCAACAGGAATAAACTACGGTATTGATTATAACGAAGAATGCGGGGAGTATACTTGTAGAGCATTTGCTGGATATGCCGGTATTGATGATAAAAGGTTTGCCATTTTTGCAGATTTTGGTATTCTTCCCGAAACAAATCATTACAGCAAAACCGCAGATTTCTCGACTGCACCAGTACTTACCAAAGAACAAAAAGAGCAAATGGAAGCCATACTTTCGGAAGAGATCAATCAATTTGCGGAGCTTTATTTCTGCCTATCAAATTTGGGCACTCAAATAATGGCAGTACATGCACCAAAGTCTGTTGGTAATATGGTAGAAGAAGTGATCGCACAAACAATATTCTATAGAACGGTGGGCATTATTGGAGCGCTTGCAGTACATTCCGGCGAGTTGTCAGTACCCGAAAAAGAAAGTGTAAAGCCGGTGTTGGTTTGTGATTTTTCTGAGCAGATTGCAGATTCCGATATTGTGTCAAATGTTATGGATTCCAACTAAATAATACAGAATCCATTATCGGTGTATTGATGTTCGTGTATACGTGCAATACAATCATGATATAAAACCTGTTGATGCAAGCCAAAACTGCATCTTTTCATGGCGGACAACTATGTTTCAACAGGCAAAAAGCTGTGTTGAAGTGGGTCGTCTTTTATGCACCTGCCGTAAACTGTATATGTGTCATGAACGGGCTGTCTAATCATGAGACGGCCCGTTTCCATATCAGGAAAAAAAATTAGGAAAGGAAAGGGAAAAGTAATTAAATATAAAAATCATTTCTTTTTAGACAATACAATTTTTTGTATTTTCATAATATTTTCATTTCACATTATTACATAACAAAGGCTTGCAAAGAGACAGATTATCTTTTGCGTTATCCTGAAGAATGGAATAGCAGCGTAGAGCAAGAGGAAGGTTGGGTAAACCGCCTTCGTTCGTCACCCGATACATTAGCGATAACCTGCTATGTTGATGATGCGGTTGCAGGCAACTGCGAGATCAGTTTTAGAAGCGACATAAAGACATCCCATCGAGCAACAATTGCCATTGCGATTCTTAAGGATTATTGGGGCATTGGTATCGGTTCTGCCATGTTCGAGGAACTTGTCGCTGCAGCACAAAACCGTGGAACTGAGATCATGGAGCTTGAGTTTATTGAAGGTAACGAGCGTGCAAAGCATTTGTATGAAAAGTTCGGTTTTCGCGTCGTTTCTGAAAGACCCAATGCGTTTAAGCTAAAAGACGGTACTTATCTGAGTGAGATCTATATGCAGAAATACTTATAAATAAAGACAGAGATCTTGTTTACGATAGATTTTTGCGCTTCATACGTACTTTGCTGTTGATTGTTTCGATGATTGTTACATACCAGACTTTATTTTTTTGTATCGATTCAATCAAAAAAGCCTTATCAAGAGAATAAACTTGATAAGGCTTTTACGATTTGGATAAAAAAGTTTGAAAATCTTTTTTTGATTTTGTTTTATGGATGGATAGCACCGGCAGAAGCAACCAGATCAATAAAATAACGATGGACGGAAGGATCTTCGTTCAATTCCGGATGAAATGCCGTAACCAACTGATTTCCTTGTTGCGCTGCGACAATTTGGTCACCAATCTGCGCCAATATTTGCGTATTCGCCTGTACAGAAGAGATATACGGGGCACGGATAAAGGTCATGGGGATGGTGCCCATACCTTTACAGGGCTGTTTTGTGAAAAAGCTGCCAAGCTGACGTCCATAGGCGTTTCTGACCGCGGTAATATCCATGGTCGCCAAGTGTGTACGTTCATCGTTTTCAATATGTTTTGCCAAAAGCAACAGCCCGGCACAAGTTCCATACACGGGCAATCCCTGTAAAATCAATTCACGCAGTGGATTGAACAGTCCCAAATCCCGCATCAGTTTACCCTGCACGGTACTTTCGCCGCCGGGGATAATCAGTCCGTCAAACGGCCGCTGTAGATCTTTTTTTTGACGGATTTCAAACGAAGAGACCCCGAGGCGTTTGAGCATTTGTTCATGTTCGATAAATGCTCCCTGCAAGGCAAGTACGGCGATTTGCATGGTTTATTTCCCTCTTTCTGCCATCAAAAGTTGAATTTCTTGTTCATTGATACCGACCATGGCTTCACCCAGATCTTCGGAAAGCTCGGCCAACATTTTGGCATCGGTAAAGTTCGTTACCGCCTTGACAATTGCAGCTGCGCGTTTTTCGGGATTGCCTGATTTGAAAATACCGGATCCCACAAATACGCCTTCGGCACCGAGTTGCATCATCAGAGCGGCATCCGCCGGTGTAGCAACACCGCCTGCTGCAAAATTGACAACCGGCAGTTTTTTGTTTTCGTGCACATACAATACCAGATCATCAGGCACCTGCAGTTCTTTTGCCACATCGTATAATTCATCTTCCGCCATTCCGGCAATTCGGCGAATCTCGGACTGCATCATACGCATATGGCGCACGGCTTGAACCACGTCACCTGTTCCCGGTTCACCTTTGGTACGGATCATTGCGGCTCCTTCATTGATGCGACGCAGCGCCTCGCCCAGATCTTTTGCACCGCAAACGAAAGGAACGTCAAATTTTGTTTTGTCGATGTGGTACTTATCGTCGGCAGGGGAGAGTACTTCACTTTCATCGATGTAATCGATTTCAATGGCTTGCAAAATTTGCGCCTCTGCAAAATGACCGATCCGACATTTTGCCATGACGGGAATGGAGACGGCGTTTTGAATGCCCTTGATCATCTTCGGATCGCTCATACGGGAGACACCGCCGGCAGCACGAATATCGGCAGGAATACGTTCCAATGCCATGACAGCGCACGCACCTGCTGCTTCTGCAATTTTTGCTTGCTCCGGGGTGGTGACATCCATAATGACACCGCCTTTCAGCATTTGCGCTAAGTTTTTGTTTAATTCAAATCTGTTGTTTTCCATGACTTTGTCTCCTTTGTAACATACCGCGCATCAATGGAC
>WHHJ01000075.1 GCA_014872655.1 Clostridia bacterium | reverse complement strand
GGCGTAAATACCTGACCATCTCCGGAATAGAAACGTCCGAACAACTCATAAAATTCCAGACGCAAAACCTGAATTCCGACAATCAAACCTTCCAATCCCATAATCAACAAGTTTCCAATGACCACGACAACCAGGTTTCCGGAACCAAACGCCGCCGTTGCCGTTGTTCCGGCCAAAAGGAAGACAACATACATCATTCCTGAATGGCTCAATGCAAACGCCCCGACACGCACAAAAGAAATAGTATTGGTAATATAGCTTAGTAAAACCTCAATCATTTCAAAGACCGTTTCTAACAAGAACGAACCGAATGATTTTGGGAACCAATCTTTCTTTCCGGATACCAAATCTCCAAGCGGTTTTTTGAAGAAGATCAAGACCAAAGGCAACACGATAAGGCCGAGGATATATCCCGTAGTAGCCGCACTCAAAGTGTCCGGGCCGGATCCGAGCAACATCTGCATGACGACCCCGGACATCAAATAAACCAGGGCTAAATAAAATACTAAACCGGCTACGCCGTTGTGTCCAAACAATGCATTTTCAAAATCTTTATGACGAAGGCCCACAAAGATATTAATCAGCATCACAATGGCAATCATGACCGCGCCAAAACCGACTGCCATCAACAACGTCTTCATCATATTAGAAGATTCTGCAGGAGCATACTCAAACAGCGCCCCGTTTGACAATCGTTTCAAAACCCCTTCATATCCAAACACCGAATCAAAGATCGTGCCGAATATGGCAGAAGAAATGCCGCAGCAAAACAGAATTTTACCCAGGTCTTTTTTCATACCAAATCCAAGAATGGCGCCTAACAGCGCAACGACAAGCCCCTGCCCTAAATCGCCGAACATAATCCCAAAAAAGACTGAATAGGTGATCGCGACAAGCGGCGTCGGATCAAACTCCCCGTATCGAGGACAGCCGTACATATTAACAAACATTTCAAAGGGACGGAACAAGGCAAAATTTTTCATCTTCGTGGGAACCGTCGCTTTGGTGTAAGCCGGATTTTCTTCCGAACATTTTACGTTGGCAAACTGCTCAATCTGCTTACAAAATTCACCGGATCTTTTCTTTTCTACCCAGCCGGACATATAAAACATCGTGGCGGAATGGGCACTTGTTTTTTTCAGATCCGCAGCCGCACTGTACAAAGAGATCGTCGTATATGCCATCGCAAAATAATCCGAACAACTGTCAATCATTTGTTGGCGCTGCTCACGGGCTTGCTGCAACATTTCTGTCTTCTTTTCAATCTCCGCTTGCAATTCATCCGGAAGATTTTTGGAAGCATTACGAATTTTATCGCTGACATAAAGTCGTTCAAAGCCAACAGAAGCCAATAATGTATCGACATATTCAATTTCTGACTCTGACGCAAAATACATTCCCCAAACCCGCTTGTTTTCAATCTTAGTGGGAATGTAAATAAACAAAGAATCTCCCTGATCCATTTTGTCCAAATTCATGTATGCACTCTTTGGAATACTGCCGAATCGATACTTTACAAACTTGAAATTGCAGATATCTTTTAAATCTACCTGATTATTTAAAAAGAACTCTGCCTGCTCCAATATTTGTTTTGTATCAGAAATGTCATTTTGGATTTGCTTGATTTTTTCATCGCACTCTTTTAAATCCAAACAACACTTTTTGACCTTTTCTGTAATCTGTTGATCTTCCTCTGACAGAGGCTTATCAGAACAGAAAAAAGTCTTCCCTGATCGAGCCGAAAAATCTGAAATATCCTTTAATACGGCTCGATACGGGTTTTCATCTTTATACGGAACCAACCTTCTCGAACCGACAATTACGTTTTTGGTATCTTCCGGATGGAAGCAGTCCATCTGAACAATTTTTCTTGCTACGATATCAAATTCATCGATCGGCCCGATAATATTGATTAACTGCATTTTTGATACAGCCAAAATCAGCACCTACCTCTTTTATATTCATGATTCAACAACATCATATTGAGAACCGACCCCGACCAGACAATTTCGGATATTTTCTACCGACGTACCGTATCGGACCCCTTCCACAATATGAATGATATTTTTGATTTCAATCTCTCTCAAACTCAAATAAGCCAAAACCACGCAAATAGACGGCTGTCCTGCAAGCATCAGCGTTCTGTTTAACTGATACTCAATCTTATCCATCGAATCATCCGGTTTTTTTTCTGTCGAAAAATATGCGGCATATCCAGGATAGTCCGTTTTCAAATCAGACAAAAAGTCCGAAGAATGCGCTAAGGATATCAGCTTTTCCTTACTCAAGAACTTACCATAAGGCAACAAATACTGATAGAAATCTGCTTCTGGGAAATATTCTTTTAATCTCAGAATGCAGGAAATATTTCGAATATCAATTTCCGTCCCGATCCGTTTCTGAATCAGGCGACAATCTGCTGCCGATAAATATTTCTTTAAAAATTTAAACAGTAACGAAAAGAACTTGGACGTCAGTGCAATATCAATCGTGGCATAATCAGCATGTGCCAAGTCCATATCCGAAAAAGCCCCGGCATATTTGGTCCTCTCCAACAACTGAACAAATTCGTCTAATGATGTTGCCGTTGCTAATTCTGCAACGCCTTCGGAATGTCGGGACACATTCATATCCGTTGCAATCAGTATATTCTTTTGCACCGCAGACCCAGCTTGAATACTGCGAATGACGCGCATAATATAAGCCAGTTCACTCTGTGAATAGTATGCGTCTAATATTTTTTTCTCCGAAGAACCTGCAAAATATTTCAAACTTTTTAAATCCTGATAAAGCGATTTTTTTAACAGAGTCTCCAACTGCTGCCGATGGACAAAACGCTCATCAATATCTTCAAAATCTTTTGCATAAAGCGCCGTTTGCTTCAATTGCAGGGTAACTTCCGAAACTGTCTTTCGGGCTAACAGTGCCTCATAATCTTTTTCCGTCAATCGCTTGGCATACTTTGCCTTTGCTTTTGCGCAGATCGCTCCGTACTGAATAAAAGCTCCTATCGCCGTATGAATTCACCGCCTTCAATCCGTTTTCATGCATCCTTATTCCGTATCGGTAATTCTGCAAAATATCGTATGAACACACTGCGCACTTTTTTCATCATAAGTTTTACGCAGAGTCAAAAGCTGTTCGGTATGCTTTTTCTCCAACTGGGATATTTTTTGATCAAAATCTTCCTTCGCTTTCCGACTATCCTCTTCAAACTTTCGATTTGCTTGCGAAAGCGTGTGTTCTCGCATGTTTTTTATCTCTTTATCCAATCGTTGCAGCATTTGCGCTTTTTTTTCTTGCGCTTGAGTTAAAATATCTTGTGCAGCCTCTTCACATGCAACGACATCGTTAATGATATCCGCCGCCATCTTTGCAGGCCTCCCTCTCTATTTTTAAGAAATACCGTAAAATGTCATCGCATTTTGCGTTGTTTTTTCTATTACAGTTTCTACATCAATCTCTTTAATTTGTGCTATTTTCTCTGCCGTATATCGCACATAAGCGGGCTCGTTGCGTTTTCCACGATTGGGGACAGGAGCCATATACGGACAATCAGTCTCGATCATCAACCGATCCAACGGAACAACTTTAACAGCCTCAACAGCTTTTTTAGCATTCTGAAAAGTAACTACACCTGTAAATGAAATATAATATCCAGCTTTCAGCAACTCCTTGGCAAACTCAGCCGAACCGCTGAAGCAATGGAACACACCTCGTACAGAATGTCTTTTTAAAATATGAAAACAGTCCTCGTGGGCTTCCCGGTCATGAATGATTACCGGCTTATTCATCTGCTCAGCCAATTGGACTTGTTTTTCAAACCAGTCTTGCTGAATTTGTTTGGGAGGATTTTCTTGGTAATGATAATCCAACCCGATTTCTCCAAGCGCAACGCATTTTGGGTGTAATAATAAAGAACGTAACTCATCTAATTTCTGCACAGTCATTTCAGCTGTCTCCTGCGGATGAACTCCGGCAGCCGCATAGATGAAATCATACTGTTCTGCCAATGCAATTGCCGTTTTTGAACTGGACAGATCCGCACCGACATCCACTACAAAACCCACTCCGTTTTCTTTCAACTGTCCGATCACGTCGTGTCGATCTATATCAAATTGACAATCATCAAGATGTGCATGCGCATCAAATAACATTTTTTTCACAGTAAAACTCCTATAAATTTTTGACGTACAAAAAGTCAAGCATGGCTTGACCTCTTGTACGTATCCTCACTATTCAACTGTTACAAACACGCCTTCGCCGCTGTCAAGCACCACATAATATTTTCCGTCAACAGGCGTCAGTTCATACGGAATTCCCTTTTGATACAAGGTTACCTTACCGGCGTCTTTTAATTCAAACTCTACCTCAGCAACTGTATAATCCTGCAGTTCAGACAGATTTACCAACGTAAATGCCGTTCCTGCCCCCTCTTCTTTCTCAAAACAACCAATCAGAATCGTTTCATTGGCTGTCAGAGACTGAATGGTATCAAAATCCTGATATTCATTATCAAAATCTGCATAAACCGGAGCGTCTTCTGTCTTAAATGTATACGCACCAACATTTTTATATTGAACATATACATCAGATATTGCATTCAACTCATTATTGACTGTACGAGAATAGGACCAAACCGATTTTTTTGTCCGGTCTTTACGAATAGCCCCACCTGGTACATCATAAAGAAAATGCAGAATCGTCCGGGCGCCAAAAGAAAGCGCGCAATAAACTTGGAAACGAAAGTCTTCTAAACTGGGTTCCCGGTTCGGCAAAAACTCCATAGACTGAATGTACATACGGAATTCCCGATTATATTTACGACAAAGCTGCGCCTGAATATCAAAACTGCGTAAATAATCATCATAAGTATATTTGGTATCTCCGTCAATCAACAACGGATACACATCTGTGCAGATATATTCGCAATCTACAATCTTAGCAAAGTCTTCCAGATACGTTTCAAAATCATCGTCACCGAAAACAAAATTTGCCGCATACATTGGCAACAAGTTTACAAAGGTCATCTTGTCCGGATATACCGACTTATAAGTAGAAATCAATTTTGCAATTTCAGGATAAGTCGCACTGCTGGGTTCATCATGGAAGCCCTGCCCAACATAGACGGGACTATTCGCATATCCTGCCGTATACTTCTTCACATCTTCCGGCGTAATATTCATCCCCAGATCGTTCATCACATTGTCATGAACCACGACTCGAATATTATATTTTTCAGCCATTGCAAGGCAGCGGGCAAAACATTTCTCCCAAATAGGACTTCCGTGAACAATCGTCAAAAACAATAGATTCTGACCGTTTGCCACCAAATCACGAAAATCTTTTTCTGGAATTTCATCAATAATACCCTTTACAAAATCTTCATCACGTACACCGTACATAGAACCAATATTTATCTGTTTTTTCATATAGATTACATCCGATCCACAACAGATGACCGGATCATCCTCCTCTCCCCTGCAATGGGAATTTGCTTTGCATATTATAGCATATTTTTTGCCGAAATACAAGTCTTTTAACATAAAAAATATATTTGTCAAATATACTTTAACAAGTGAAAGGAAGGATGTTACATGGTCGGAATTATTGCTGCTGTTTTGTTGTTGATCTCAATTATTTTCTCTATAATCAATCACACAGAAAATATTTACGACATCTTTTTCAGCGGGGCATCGGACAGTATTAGTTTTTGTCTGAAAACAGGAGGAATCATCTGTCTGTTTTGCGGAATTATGAATGTAGCCAAAAAAGCCGGGATCACCGAAACAATATCTAAAATACTGTATCCTGTTTTAAAACGTCTCATTCCGAATATTCAACAAAATCCGGAAGCACAAGATGCTGTTTGCATGAACATTGCTTCAAACATGCTGGGATTAGGAAACGCAGCCACTCCGTTTGGAATCCGAGCAACAAATCATCTTATGAACGGACGCACTGTTCCGGACTTATCTGTAGCTACGTTTATTATTCTAAACACCGCATCCATTCAGCTTTTCCCCACAACAATAGCCGCTATTTTACAAGCAAATGGATCATCGGAACCGTTTGCCATTCTGCCGGCTGTTTTGATTTCTCAATTTACGGCATGTATTACCGGCATTCTTTTCATTCGCCTGTTTTACCGAAACGAAAGAAGACTATAAAATGTATAATCTCATCATCTTAATTTTAATTGCTCTGATTTTTTTATATGCATTGATTAAAAAAACAGATATCTTATCTGCCTTTACAGACGGCGTAAAAGAAGGCATGCAAACCGTCGTTCGCATTTTTCCAATTTTAATGTTAGTATTAACGGCTGTCAATATGTTTCGAGCTTGTGGTGCCATGGACCTATTGGCACAATTTCTTGCACCAGCTACTCAGATGATCGGGGTTCCGTCAGAATTATTGCCGATGGCCTTATTACGTCCATTTTCCGGATCGGGTTCTTTAGCTTTATTGGATAATATGTTAAAAACATACGGTGTTGATACTTATATCGGCAGAACTGCAGCCGTGATAGCGGCCTCTACCGAAACAACTCTATACACAATGAGTATTTATCTTGGAGGTAAAGCAAAAAAATACGGGAAACTTCTGATTGCCGCCTTTGCAGCAGATTTTGTTTCTGTTATAATGGCGTGTTTCATTTCAAGATTGCTATATTGATCTTTTTAATAATAAATTTAAC
>WHHJ01000074.1 GCA_014872655.1 Clostridia bacterium | reverse complement strand
TTTCGGCTATATGGCCGATTGGACCATCCTGCGGCACGATCAACTGCGTTTCGATATCATGAGCGGCAAAATAAACGAATAATTTGTGAGGAAAGGGTCGGCCCAAAGCGGTCGGCCCTTTTTGCATACAGAAAATTGCGAAAAATAAAAAATAGGACTGGATTTTTTTGAAAGACTGTGTTATAATGTTTGCTGTTGAACAGAATATGGGCCCGTAGCTCAGCTGGGAGAGCGCTGCGTTCGCAACGCAGAGGTCAAGGGTTCGATCCCCTCCGGGTCCACCAAAGAAGCACCGCAATTTTGATACAATGGGTATAAGGGTTGCGGTGCTTTTTCTTGCTCTTTTCAGAATAATCTGATAGTATAAAGTAAATCTGGTATTCAGGAGACGGATATGAAAAATCAACGCATTTTATTGCCCTATTTATACGCCCTTATCACCATTGTCTGTACCTTCCTGGTAGGTCAGCTTATCCTGTGGTTTGTACCGGACAACACGAATATCTGGGCTTCCGTGCTGTTCATTTTCATGAATCTGCTGCCGATGCTGGTTGCCTTTGGTTTCGTGCAGATGTCCGGTGAAATGTCTGGAATAGGGCAAATTCTTAAAGCGGCGTTTTCACCGCACGAACGCCGGTATGCCTATGTCACCGCTCTGGCGGTGCCGCTTATCTATTACGGAATATCAGTTTTACTGGGAAATGTGACTTTTACCGGTTCCCCATTTTCGGCCATGATTGCCTATTTCCCCTGGACGCTTTTGCAGGGCGGACTGGAAGAGGTGGGGTGGCGATGGTATCTGCAAACCCATATATCCATAAAGAAAAGTTTTGTGCTGAAAATGCTCGTTATATCCGTCATCTGGTTTATATGGCATTTCCCCATCTATCGTCTGCCGTGGATCACGGCTGGTTCCTCCAATTACCTCATCTTTTTCCTGATGATACTTGGGAACACATTTACCCTGGGTGCAGTAAAAGAATTGTCGCGCGGCTCCATTCCTTGCATTCTCGCCCATATGCTTATAGACACAGCGGCGGTCACCATGCTTGTTGGGAGCAATTTAACAAAAGTAGCTTTGCTTGTCGGCGTGGAAATTATCCTCTCTGTGATTCTGGTAGAAATATTGGGCCGCAGGCAAAAGCAGCAAAGCCAGGTCTGAACCCCCTTAGCGCAAAGTGAACCCCCTAACTCCAAAGGGGGGTCATTTGTATCACAATTAGGGTCATTTTCCAATATGGAATAAATCCGAACCTATCGCTATTTAGTGATTTGTTCGGATTTTTATTTAATCATATAAAATTAAAAATGAGTAGAGTATATATTGGGGAAATAAATGGTAAAGCAATAAAAATAACTTTTATAAACAAATAAAAATAACCCCGTACTTATAAAAAGTGGGGTTATTTGAATCTGTCGATATTAACAATGTGTAAAACTGTAAAAATTTTGTTCATATTGCAAAAGTGAAAATGAAAAATCAAATCTTTTACGAGCTCATTGGAATGATTTGTTGCGGATTTAAAAGAGCTAATTCTGTTTGATCGTGTGTAACGACTATCACAGTCTTTCCTTGAAGATATTGCGGCAATATTTTAATAATATGCTGTTTTAAAACATCATCTAAAGCATTAAACGGTTCGTCTAACAAAACAATGGGCGCTTGATAGGCCGCAGCGCGCGCAAGGCTGATACGTTGTTTCATACCTCCGGATAATTCTGACGGGTATTTATTTTCAAAATCAGCAAACCGGAAATCTTGTTTTAACGTTTCATAATCTGTTTTCGGATCCATACAAGCCAAGATATTTTGTTTTACCATGATAGCGGGGAACAGGCGATAATCCTGAAATGCGAACGCTATTTTTTGACCATCGATGCCGTCAATGGTTCCTTGATATGGTTGCAAGCCTGCTATGGCCCGAAGCAACGTCGTTTTTCCGCATCCTGAAGGTCCTACAATAGCCGTTAAACCTGGAGCAATTTCTGCATGAAATTTTTCCAGCACGGAATGAGCGCCAAAGCATATTGATAAATTTTTAATGGTGATCATATGTTGGCTCCTCTTCTTGATGTGACTTTATTTAATAACTTTACAAATGCCAGCTCGAAAATCAAACTGAGAATAATAACAACGGCCGTCCAGGCAAAAACGTCAACCGTATTCAAATATATTTTGGCCCCATAAATCTCTTTGCCGATGGAAAACTTTGGCGTGCATAAAATTTCGGCAGCAATACCGGCTTTAAAAGAAAGGCCTAACGAAGTTTTTACCGCAGCAAGAAAATAGGTACGCAGGGCAGGGATATAAATAAATTGAATCTTCTGAACTTTTGTAAGCTGATAAATCTGCGCGGCTTCCAATAAACTTTCATCCACGCTCGCCAACGCCTCATAGACATTCTGGCAAACAACAGGGATTACGATCAACATCCCGATAAACGACGGAATGACTGCGCCTGAAAGCCAAATAAAAAGCAAAATAATAAAAGAAGCCACAGGAGTTGCCTTAATCAATGTTAAAATAGGCGAAAGCAAATATTTCACAGCAACAAAAAGTCGCGTAACAATCCCTAATATCGTTCCCAAAATGCAACCGATGAAAAAGCCTACAATAATGCGGACGCAGGAAAGTGCCGTGATTTGCCAGAATTCGGCTTCGGTTCCAAGAACAAGCAATCTTTTGCATACGTCAAGAGGGGACGGCAATATGGTTTCGTTTGCAATCCATATACTGGCGATATGCCATGCGGTTATCCAAAAAAGGATAACCGCAATGGAAAGAATAATTTTTTTTGCCTTATTGTGCTGTATAGTAGAAGTTGTCATCTGGTAAGGATCCTCCAACAGATGCATTATTGTATTGATATAAAATCTCAAGGAACGGTTTGAGTTTTGTCTTCATCTCTTCTCCGGTAATGAGAACGATGTTACAATTCGGAATAGCCTTTTGCGCAATTTCTGCCTTGGGCACGATTTCATATTGAGCAATTGCCTGTGCTGCTTGGTCGATATTGGTGGTAACAAAGTCTACACTTTCGCGATAATCTTCCATAAATTGATCATATGCGGTTTGGTTTTGCTCTAAAAAGGATTTCTTGACTAAAATACATCCTTGAACAACGGTAGATCCATCTGTAGAGACCTTATCCCACTCTTCTGTCATATTCAAAGCAATTTTTACGTTGTCCGTTCCCATCATAGCAGATGTTACATTGGGTTCCGGCAGCATCGCAATCGGCGCCTGTCCGGATTTAACTAATGTTGCCAGTTCTGCATGATCTGCTTTGAATTCGATTGTGACATCTTTGTCCGGATCAATACCGTTTGCAGAAAGAACATATCTTAAAATATATTCCGGAGTAGACCCTTGTCCGGTTGCATAGATGGTTTGGCCTTTCAGGTCTGCAACAGAATGAATGGTATCTGTTGTGTCCAGCATATACAATACACCCAATGTGTTGATGGCGCATACGACATACTGTCCATTTGTTTTTTGATACAGTGTAGCGGCAAGATTAACCGGAACCGCTGCAAGATCAGGTTCTCCTTTGATGACAGAAGCGGAAACTTGGTCCGGGGCAGAGGACATAGTAAACTCATAGTTGTTTTCTGCCGTTCCGTTGTCCTGTTTAGTCATTAAATTGACAAGCCCCATGCCGGTCGGACCGTTCAAAGCCGCTATTTTAACGGTGGTTTTGGGCTGAGAATCGTTTGTGCCGGAATCTGTATTTTCAGCCGGTTGCTGTGTACAGGCTGCTGTTGTGAACAACAGTAGGCAAAGTAATAAAATGGATAAAATTTTCTTTGGTTTGTTCATAATAACCCTTCTTTATTTAATATTTTTTATCTTAGTTTATCCGGATCCAAAATTTGAATACGCCGATTTGTTTTTAAAATAACTTGATTCTGTTCTAATGTTTCAAAGGCTCGATATAACGAAGCTCTTCCGATATCCAAGGTCCGAGCAACACCTGTCAGACTGGTTGGTAAATCAAACGTCAGATTTCCTTTCGATTGTTGTTTTAAATATTTGGATAATTTCAAAACAGCGCTTTCTGTTGTAAAAGAATCAATTTTTTTATTGAGAAAACGAATTCTTTCAGAAAGAAATCGAATATAATTCATCGCAAAGATACTGTTACTTTGAATTAACTTTTGTATCAGTGGCTGATCCATATATAAAATGGTACATTCCGTTTTGGCAATAATTTGTGTAGGGTAAGGGGAAACAGCATCAGAAAACAGCGAGGCTGCCCCAAAAAGACTGCCGATTTCAAAACGATTTAATAACACGTCTTTACTATAAGTTTCTGCGATTCCGCTGAGCAATAAACATAGTCCCTTACTTTTATTGGCTAACGGAAAAATTTGTTGTCCTTTTAGAAACAAATAGACACTTTCCGAAGCATTTTCTAAAATTATTTTTAACTGCGAATCATCCAGATTTTGAAATAACGGGTTTGATTGCAGTGCCTGTTGTATATCGCTTTGATCTTTTTTCATTTTACCACCAAAACTGTCTCAAATGATACAGATATTATAATACATGAAGAAAATTTTGTCAAGTGCAAAAGGCAACAAATAACCTCGCTGTTTATTAACAGTGAGGTTTTTTATCCATAAAATAAATACCACTTATACCGCAGAAGAAAGGTTCCTTTTCATCATTGTCATACCGACGTTTTCAATTTTTGTTGCAAGTACAGATATTTTACATACAACAATAAAAAGGCCGGAATTTTTCCGGCCTTTTAGGTAGATCGTATTTAAATATTGATGAGATTAGCTAATTGATAGCGTTCTAAATCAAACGGCTTTTGCATTTGTAGAGCCTCAACAATATCATAATCTGTAATCTGCGAATTGCGGACAACCACAACCCGGTTACTGATGCCATTCTTTAGAAGGTTAACACAATAGTTGCCCATCTCGGTTGCCATAACGCGATCTTTTGCGGTGGGCGAACCTCCGCGCTGAACGTGACCAAGAATCGTTTCTCTGGTTTCAACGCCGGTTGTCTTTTCTACTAACCGGGCAAAATCCGTTGCATTAGCAATCTTTTTATCCACGACATACTGATAATTTTTATTGGATTTTACATCAAAGAAAACGCCTTCAGATACCAATACGATAAAATGATTTTTACCTAACGCCTTACCGCGCTCGATACGCTGAACCACATCTTTTTCAAAGTCAAATGCGATTTCCGGTACAATCGTTGAAGTGGCGCCTGTAGCTAAAGAAGCTTCCAACGTAACCCATCCGGCATTTTTTCCCATGATTTGTACCACGGAGCAACGGTCATGAGAGTTACAAGTATCCCGTAAACGATCGATCAGGTCTACACAGATATTGACTGCCGTATCAAACCCGATGGTATAATCGCTACAAACGATATCGTTATCAATCGTTCCGGGCATGGCAACGGTGGGAATTCCGTGAAGTGTTAAATCTCTGGCTCCGCGAAACGATCCATCTCCTCCAATAACAACCATTCCGTCAATGCCAAATTTTTTGCAGGTTTCTGTTGCTTTAACAATACCGGCTTCTTCTTTGAATTCCAGACAGCGTGCACTTCTTAAAAATGTTCCGCCGCGATTGAGCGTTTCGGATACAGAGCGTGCGGTCAATTCCTCAATGTCACCATTGATCAGTCCGCTATAACCTCTTTTTACACCCATCACTCTAAATCCGTTTGCAATGGCAGACCGGACAACAGCGCGAACGGCTGCATTCATTCCCTGAGCGTCGCCGCCACTGGTTAAAACACCGATTGTGTTCATTGGTTTTCCACCCTTTCGTATATAGCACATTTCATTTTATTAACAATATTGTACAATATATTTTAATAGAATGCAATGTTTTTTTTGTGAATTGATATTTGAATTCTATTAAAAAAACAACTTATAAACCTGTTGTAATCAGTAAAACGATTTGATAAACGATGAAGGCTACAATCCAAGCAATGACGATTTGATATAAAACCGAAAACAAGGCTTCCCGTTTCTTTCCAAGTTCACGTCGCAGGGTATTGGTTGCGGCAATACAAGGCGTGTACAGCAGCGTAAAGGATAAAAAGGAGAAAACAGAGGCCATTGTCGGAAAAATCTGCTGCAATGCAGGCGCAGCAGCCGCGGCATCGTTTAGATTTGCATTAGTCAAAATAGCCAGTGTACTGATGACAGCTTCTTTTGCGGATAAACCGGTAACCAAAGCGGTCGCCGCTTGCCAATTTCCAAACCCAAGAGGCTGAAAACATACGGCAATGAATTTTCCGATCGATGCCAACATACTGTCAGATGCATCGGAAACCATGTTGAAAGTAAAGTCAAAGGTCTGTAAAAACCAAATGACAATGTTGGCAAGAAAAATGACCGTGAAAGCTTTTACAAGAAAATCTTTTGCTTTTTCCCACATATGCAGCAAAACATTTTTTGCCGACGGCAGCCGATAGGCAGGTAACTCCATCACAAAGGGGATCGGCTTGCCTTTAAACAATGTCTTTTTAAATAGCAGCGCGGATAATATGCCAATAATAATTCCTAAAATATATAACCCAATCATTACAAAGGGCTGATACTGTACCGGGAAAAATGCCGCGGTAAATAGGGCATAAATAGGTACTTTTGCACTGCAGGACATAAAAGGAATCAATAAAATTGTCATTTTTCGATCCCGCTCGCTGGCAAGCGTCCTGGTGGCTAAGATGGCAGGAACGGAACAACCAAACCCGATCAACATCGGAACAAAGGATTTGCCGGAAAGACCGATCTTACGCAGCAGTTTATCCAT
>WHHJ01000073.1 GCA_014872655.1 Clostridia bacterium | reverse complement strand
AAGATGATAAATTCAAAAGCGAGCCTTTTCTTCGGGAGGTAAAAGAGATTTACACTGACCTTATCAATCGCCATATTGCTGATCCCGAACAGCAGTTAAAGGTATTTGATAAGAACAGCGTTTATCTTCCTACCAAGAAAATCGGTAAGAACAATCCCAAAGCCGCCGAGATTGAAGCCGACAACGCCGCAAGGCAGGAATGGAACAGGACGGCGGATATGGCATTGTTATCGGGGATTGAGGAAACAAAGATACTGGAAATCAAGAAAGAGGAAATCCACCAAAAGGCAAGTCAGTCCATTAAAGAAAAGGGCTGGCTGCCTACCTTGTTCCGCAGCATTATCGGCAGGGCAAAGGAGCTTCTGCAAAGCCTTATCCGAGAAAAGGATATGCCGCCCAAGCCTACGCTGGATATGGATATGGCGGAATTTCGACGCATGAAAAATCTGATGATAAAGGCGCAGGAGGGCGCAAGGGAAATCCGCCGTTTGCAGGACGATGTTCTCCCGAAACTGAAAGCGCAGCTTGCAGACACAAAGGGGCTTTTCAAAGGCAAGGAGCGTAAAGCCCTGTCCGAGCAGATACAGCAGACGGAAAAGGAAATCGCTGCAAAACTGGATATGCTGCCCGATATTCTGAAAGAGGACGGTTATCCCGATGTGCAGGCGTTCATGCGTACTTTCCGAGAAATGGAAAGCGTTGTGGAACAGTACAGCCGTGACCTTGCCGAGTGGGAGCGTCAGACCAGCAGGAAACCGTCAGCCGCCGCCAAAGAGCAGCGCAGACCACCCGAAAAGCAGAGCGTATTAAAACATTTGCGGGAGATACAGGATAAAAATAGGCAGAAACCACCCCAAAGACAGCGCAAAAAATCCATTGACAGAGATAGCCGATAGATATGGAAAAACCGCCGTTATGGTGTTACCCATAGCGGCGGTGGTACATAATTATTTGCTGACTGCAAGCGTGATTTTCATATCCTGAACATTGATGATTGTTTCTTTTTTGCACTTCGGACAGTAGAGAGGAAAGTTTCTCATCTCAGTATTTTCCTGTATCATTGTTCGGGTTTTATTGCCGCAGACAGGGCAAAGTATCCATTCTGTTTTCATAATGTCGACCTCTTTGCGTTTCTCACTAATGGGAAAATATGAAATCTATATCATTCAATTTCAGTTAGAAATCTAAATTCCCCAATCCTGACTAATCATTTGCAGCTTTACCATATGCGGATAAATTTTGCCTGTGTTCATCAGTTTTTCCGGCGTTCCCTGTTCGGCAACCGTACCGTTTGAAAGCACAACCACTTTATCTGCGCCGCTTACGGTACGCATACGGTGGGCGATAACAAGTACGGTCTTGTCCTTTATCAGTCTTGACAAAGCAGCCTGTATCAATGTTTCATTTTCCACATCAAGACTTGCCGTTGCTTCATCAAGTAAGATAATAGGGGAATTTTTGAGAAAAGCGCGGGCGATTGAAATTCTCTGCCTTTCCCCGCCAGACAATTCGCAACCATTTTCACCAATCATACTGTTATACCCGTCTGGGAGCTTTTCTGCAAATTCTTCACAATTTGCTAGTCTTGCCGCCGCAATTACTTCTTCGTCGGTCGCGTCCTTTCTGCCTATTCTGATATTCTCCATGATTGTGTTGTTAAACAGCGTCACATCTTGAAATACGATAGAGTACAGAGACAGCAAGGTTTCCGGCTCTATTTTCGATATATCCATACCACCGACAGTAATCTTCCCTTTGTTTATGTCCCAAAACCGCGAGGCAAGACGCGACACCGTAGTTTTTCCGCCGCCGGACGGTCCGACTAAAGCGGTAACTTCTCCCTGTTTTGCCGTAAAAGACACATCTTTCAATACGGTTTCCCCAGTATTATAAGCAAATCCTACATGGTCGAATACAATGTCATAACCTTTATTTATCAGTTGATTTTCCCCTGTCTGAATAGGTTGGTCAAGGATTTCGTTCATGCGGTCTATGTTCGTTTTCGTAGAGATTACCGCAGCAAGATTTTGCAATGCGCCTTCAAGCGGGGCATAAAGCCTTGAAGCTACAAGCAAGAACATAAAAAACAGCGGAATATCAATTTCTCCACGAATAAGCAGCGTAGAGCCTACAAGCGCAACCGTAGCAATTCCAAACTTTAATATTAGTGTTGAAGAAACAACAAAAAGTGCTGTTCCAAGTTCTGTTATAATGTGCCGTTTTTCTACATAGTCAATTTTTTTGTCAAGTCCTTTCAGATAACTTTCTTCCGCATTGTTTGATTTCAAGTCCTGTAAACTTTCGATACACTCTTGTACACCGCTTTCAAGCGCGACATTTGCCGCTACAGATTTACAGTTGAAGTATTCCTGTATGCGAGCTGAAAAGAATGTGATTGTAAATGCAATCGGTAAAACCCACACCGCCGCAAGAGCCATTCGCCAGTCGTAAGCAAAAAGGCAGATTGCAATTAGTGTTGTTGAAATGAGGGAGCCTGCCAATGCGGGTACATAATGGGAGAATGCAGTTTCAAGCGTAGCACAGTCTCCCATAATAGAATTGGTTAAATCCGCAAGGTCTTTTTTGCCAAAAAAGGACAACGGGATTTTGCGTAGCCGTTCCGCTAAGGATATACGCCTTACCCCGCTTTCCACATAAGTCGCTAAGTAAGTGGCGTTATATTGAAACCAAGTCGCAATAAATATAAGGCATAAGCAAACCAAAGAACCAACCGCATAAAAAGCAATGCGGCTTCCATTCAAGTTCCCATTCATGGTGTCAATGACAAAGTAATAGAGCAATCCCACAGGGAGCATAAAGGATATATCCTGTACGACGCAGGCAATACAGCCTTTTATCAAATCGACAGCCCCCTGTCTTGATAATGCAAAACGTCTTTGCAATGTCTTAATCATGCGTTTACCTCCTTTGCAATCTTCCATTCTGCCGCTTCGGAATAATCCTTCCACATTTTTGTAAATATGCCGTTTCTTTCTATCAGTCCGCTATGTGTGCCGCTTTCGACAATTTCACCGTCTTGCAGTACATAAATGCAATCCGCGTCTGTGATTGACGACAACCTGTGTGCAATCATAATGACGGTCTTTCCCTTTGAAAGCGCGGATAAAGCCTGCTGTACGCGCACCTCATTATCGGGGTCGGCAAATGCGGTCGCTTCATCAAGGATTATGATAGGCGCATTTTTCAAAATCGCGCGGGCAATCGCTATTCTTTGCTGTTCGCCGCCGGACAGATATACGCCTTTTGCGCCGACAACCGTATCAATGCCATTCGGTAATTTTTCAATAATATCCAAGCACTGTGCAGCTTCCAAAGCATGGGCGATTTCTTCGCGTGTAGCGTCAGGCTTTGCCATACGCACATTTTCCAATATGGACGCTTTGATAAGTCGGCTGTTCTGAAATACAAAGGACACCTTATTCATCAATGTTTCTTTCGGAATGTCGCATATGTCGATATTCCCTATCAGTACGCGCCCTTTTTGCGGGTCAAAAAATCTTGTGACGATATTTGCAAGCGTTGTCTTGCCGCCGCCGGACGATCCTACCAATGCGACTGTCTGCCCCGGTTTTATGGAAAGAGATACATCATTGAGCGCGTTTTTCTTTCCGTCATAGCTGTAACTAACGTGTTCTAATGTAATCCCATTATCTTTAGGGATATTATTCACGCTGCTTTCAGATAATGGTTTTTCGTTCAGCACTTCATTAATCCTGTTAATTGCGTCGCCTACAATCATTGCGTCCTCGCTCATAAACATAATTTTTGTGAGCGTCGTACCAATGACGGGCGTAATCACAATATAGAAAATAAGGTTTAACAGAAGTTCATTTGTTACGCCGCCCCTTGTAAAGAGAATACCTCCGGCAATCAGAAACGCGAATACACTGTTAATTGCCGTTGTATAGAACATCATAGGCAGACGCAGCCCCTTTGTGTATGCGATTACCCATGTTTCGTAATTGTCTATCGCGTTTTTGAAGCGTTTGAAAGAAAAGATTGTCTGTCCGAAAGTCTTTACTACGGGTACGCCCCGCACATATTCAACGGCTTCATTTGACATATCGGCAAGCGCATTTTGATATTGTTCCATTCGCTTTTCCATGTCTTTTCCTGTCATTTTCATCATAATCAGAAAACCAAGCACAACGGGAACAAGGCTTAAAAGCCCTAACCGCCAGTCAAAAGCAAGCAACAGGAAAAGTAGCCCTATAGGGGTGGCAATCGCCCCCGCTTTGTCGGGAAGCCTGTGTGCAAGATACGTTTCCGTAGCAGCACTGGAACCGTTTACTATTCTCCGCAGCTTTCCACTTCCATACTTCTCCGTTACTCCGAGCGGCAATGCTGCAATATGGCGCATAAGCTCTTTTCGGATATTAGCGGCAACCCGGAACGCGCTCAAATGCGAACACATCAAAGCGGCTATGTAAACAACAATAGAGATAACTGCAAACAATACGGCAGACCAACCGTAGCCTGTGACATTCTCCGCCTGTGAGAAGTCCGGGGAAACCTCCAGTATGTCGTGAATAATACACCATATATACCAAAAAGGTACAAGAGCCAACAGTGCACTCATTACAGACAGTACCCAAGAAAGATAGGTCAATATCTTATGCCCTCCGGCATAACCCATCAGTCTTGATAGATTTGACTGTTTTTTCATTGATAAAACCTCCTTGAAAATTTTTTATGATACGAGAACAAAATGAACGTCCTCCAATATCCTCATTTCAGTTAGTGTTGCCCTTGTGAAGTTAGCAGTAACTAACCTGTGTATAAAAATTATAGGGCAGATTGCCCTAACGAATTTATTCATTTTTATTGCCCCATAATTTTCATCCACCCGGCGGTATAGAAATCTCTCATTTCTTTCAAATAGTGCTTTGCTTCTTCAAGAGGCATTTCATGTATAATCAGCTCAAAAAATGTATTAAACATTCCTGTAATCAAGATATGCTCCAACCGTTCATCAATGGGGGGAGCAGGTCTGCCTATCTTTTCAAGAACTGCTAAATAATCATGTGTTCCTTTTGTTTCTATTTCCACCATTTCATCAATCAATTTTGAAAAACGTGTTCCCTCCGAACAGCAAAGTATGAGCTTAAATTCATTCAAGTGTTCATAGGCATACAAGAGCATTTCATACATACATTCGCCGGAAGTAGAAGTAAGATTGTTAGGTTGTTCTTCTGGCGGAATTTCAGCAAATTCTTTTTGAGCCTTGCAAAATCGTTCCAGTAAAAAATTGTAGTGTTCGCCTACCAATGCTTCAAACAAGTCCTCTTTACTATCATAATAGCCATATAAAGCCCCTGTGGTTACGCCTGCTTTTTTAGCAATATTTCGTAATGAAGCAGATGTGAAGCCTTTTTCAAGAAATTCCTGTATAGCAGCCGATAAAATCATCTGCAATGTCGTTTTTTCTTCGTTGCTCATTTTTAATCCTCTTTTTATAACACTGTTATATAACATCGTTATAATAGCACCTCGCAAAAACTTTGTCAATTCCCCAATATTATTTTCCACTATCCAAATATCATTTTCTGTCTGCTCAGAGATGTAAATTTCATTATCTTTTTGTTTGAAAAGGTGTTAAATGACCGTCTTTCAGTTAACACCCCTTGAAAGTGCGTTTACCCCCCATATATTCAAGGACTTTCGCCTGTTTCGTCCATTTGCCCTCGTAAATTGTGCCCCTTGTTAGATAACGGGGACTTTGAATGGCTTGCAAGCATGACGGGATTACTTCGCCAGTTGCTGAAATTGTGAGCGTATCCGTTAAGTATATCAGGTAAAATTTAAAAATTGTTTTACTTTCGAGCAACCACACAAAGCCAGCCTTTAGCATTTTTGTTCGTTTCTATATGCGTAAATCCTGCTTTTTCCAAAGAATATTTAATCTCTTTGGAAGTATAAATTTTCATTCCTTTTATAATCTCTGTCCATTTTTTATCTTTGTCATTTTCGCCATTTGACTCATTACAAACCATAAAAATTCCACCTTTTTTTAGCACTCTATATATCTGGCTAAAACTTTGGTCAATATCAGACCAAAAATATATTGTTTCAAAAGCAGTTGCTAAGTCAAAGGTTTCATTGGCAAAAGGAAGTTCCTGCACATTTCCTTGCAGAATTTCACAATGCTTTCTTTCTACTGCAAATTTATTAACTTTTTTTGATTTTCTAACACTAACCTCTGAATAATCAATGCCAAAAACTTTACCCTTTGGACTTTTTTCTAATAGTTTTTTTATATTTGCACCACCACCGCAACCAACGTCTAATGATATATCGTTCTTATTAATTTTTATATGCTTCAATCCCCATTCTGCCATAGGAGAATGACCTATATTCATCATATTAACCATAAGGCTTCCGCCAAGTCCTTTAGGTTTACAAGTGTTTTGAAAAAAAGACATAATTACACCTCTCCTTACATCAATCAAGTTAGCTTTGACTAATTCATTCTATCATTATTATAAAATTCGTGCAATAAAGTCTTAAAATAATTGCAGAAATGAGATAGTGTATTTACGCAGGTTTTCTCAATTTAGTATCTGTTTTCAAGTCAAAGAGGGTAGACAAAAAATATTATCTGCCTACCCTCTTTTTCATCTTATAAGCGTTACATTACTATGCGTAGATAATTTCTGCATTGACGATTTCTCTTGCTCTTGCCTGTATCTCGTTTATTCTGCCAACCCACAACATCGGGCGTTCTGTTTTGAGCTGTTCAGTAACGCCCTCCTTATCAGCCATTTGCTCAACCAATCGAAACATCATCTCCGTTGCCTGTTCGTCAATATCAGCAAGATAACTGTTCAATCTGCCACTTGTGAGTAGCGTGATGTAAACTGCTTTCTTGCATTCCTGTAAATAGCGTTTGTGTCGCTGTCCCCATAAGCCGATAGGCTTGTTTTCTTTTTCGGTTGGTAAAGTAAGGCAAGGAATATAATAATCCCCCTGCAATTCATACCAAAGTCCGTTGCTTTCATCGTAAATATATTTCTCCATAGTGTTATCCTCCAAAATAATCTATTCGCACATACATCACAGTTTCCCGATTACCACACTTTGTTATATTGTGTTATCAGATTTTTCTGCCCTTGATTTTGCCCTTATGATTGTGCAGAACAAGGGTAACATTGTGTGAAATCATATAAAGGGATAAGGTGGACTGATTGCGATAAATCCTTTATTTTCAAGGCTTTCGGAGGATTTTATTAAAACTCTATGAGGTGCGATAAACACCTGTGAAATTATGAATTTCTAATTCTAATTTGGTTTGCTCTATCTGGGACTGTACTCGCTGAATGAAAATCCCCATAGCCTC
>WHHJ01000072.1 GCA_014872655.1 Clostridia bacterium | reverse complement strand
CCACATGAGAGGTAAATAGTGAGAAATTATCATTGTCTAAAATAGAATAGACGTCGTATTCAGGTATCTCACTATTTGAGTTTCTGTTCCAACGTTTTAAAATATTACGGAAAGATTCATCCGAGTGAGCGTGATATGAAGAAATCCGGCAGAGAATCCGTACTGCTCCGTCTTGTCGTCAAAAATGAAAATGATCTGTTGGCAACGCTCACAAAGCAGTAAAAGGAGATCATTCAAAAGTGTAAAGACGAAGACGGAGAAATTCACTGCGTATTTGAGCTAAGATCATTTATTGAAGAAGTACGCTTTGGTGTAAAGCGATACGAAGGAAAACGATGAGTAATAACGAAAAAAACGCCGGAGACCGTTTTGGAATTTTTTTACCAAAGTCTCCGGCAGCGCTTTTATTTTATACAGATACACGCGTATATGACATCGGTTTATTTTTCAATTACAAGAATGGACGCAGGGACCGGATAATCAACGCTGTTTAAAAATAGTCCTTTTTCGACAGCTTTATGAATGACAGCCATTGGTACGCTGTTGCCACAGAACATATACTGCATCCATTTTGGAACGCTTTTTAGGTGAGGTGGCAGCTTGACAGCTCCTGTATTGAAAACCGGCAGCAGTACATCACGTATATCTACGCTGACAGTTTTTTCATACTGAGAGACCAAATTGCTTTCATCTCTATACTCTTTCTTGGAAAGAACCGGAATGTCGATTTCTAGCAAGGTTTCCCTTTTGAGAACACCGCTTTCAATAAAGTTTTCGGTTGCTTGCATCACATTGTCCCCGACAGCAGACTTGTCTGCGTCAATCCCAGATAAAAGCTCATAAAGCCACTTTACATACTCTGCTTTAAAAAAGCAGTTCGGATAATTTCCGAAGGTAGTATCATACTTTCGCAATTCTAAGTATTTTGCGTCGCGGAAATTTTTAATCTCTGTTCCCGCTTCTCCGCTGATATCGTATTTCCAAAAATCCGTGTCCTTTTTGAAATCGTAATCGGGTGCATAATGTTGCCCCATGGCAAGCCATCTACCGCCGTTTTTACGGTACGGATATTCAGAGTATGGCATTGTTCCAGTCACTTCATCACGAACATCAATATATGCGCTCATTAGGAGCTTGATGCAAAAATGAAGTTCAAGTTTTGATTTTCCGTGTTCGCTCTGGCGTATATAATAGTCCTTTTTTTTCAAAGCACAAAGAGCCTTATATGTTTTATTCCAGAATAATTCAAAGTTCTTTGCTACTATGTTCAGCTGTTGCTGAAACGTGGCTTTTCTGTCTTTGTCGGTATAAATGATAAAGTCCGTATAAATTTTGCCGCCGTCTGTGCGTTTCATCAGTTCTCCGTCTATAAGTCTTTCGATCACCGGTTCGATGAATGCCGCCGGAGTGCCGAGAGCCTTTGCAAGTTCGGTTTCAGTAACTGGCTTTTTATATGCGAGAATCAAAATATTCTGGGTCAGTTTATCTTTATAGCCGACAAGTGAAAAGGGTTCTCCGTCAATTCCCACTTTTCCGGAACAACTTATTCTTAACGTATCCGGTTCGAAGCTTTGTTTCGTATAGTCTTCCATACCGCTGACTCCTTCCTTGATATGTCTTCTGCCTGTATTTAGCCGGCTTTTTACAGTACCTTGAGGAATATTGAGATCATGAGAAATTCGTTCTATGCTATCTCCGTGTATATAGAATCGCACCATGACCTCTCGGTGAATTTTTGCTAAATACCCAAGCTCACGGCGGATATTATTTAGCTTTTCCTCACTGTCATCATCAAGCGTTTCCTCCGGAATTTCAAATGGATACTCTTCAAAACTAATCTGTGGTTTGTTATATTTTGAGCGCAGCCAGTCGCAATATTTATTTGACATAATGCTATATAACCAACTCCATACATTATTTGGTTCTTTTCCATTTGATAACGCAGATATTGCCGCAAGGAAGGTTTCCTGTACGATATCCTCCGCAATATAGGAATCTCCGACTTTTGCCAAAGCTGCATGATACAGGCGATCGACATATTGAATTAATTGATTGTTTGTTTCCATCTTATCACCCTGAAAGTACTTTCGTAAGCATAGTCGGAAAAACTGGAAAAAGGTTCACGGATTTTGAAATATTTTTTATGAATTCAGCACACAGAGCGTTTATTGGGTTTGGATTCGCATATACGTAATTATATCTTGCTTTTGTTTACACAGTCTGTTTTTCAAAATGCTTTGCCTTCTATCATTTTCATTTCTCCGGTACACAAACGTTTTCTACCACTTTGTCGAGCAAAACATCCCATATAAATTCCAGTTTTCTGAGAACTGCGGCCATAGTGCGTCATTGAAACGGAATTTAAAGATCTCGACTATGCAGACGAAGTGATGCCGTTTTGGGATGGGTAGTCGCGTGGGACAAAGTAGGTTATCGAACAATGCAAAAAGAGAAATAAAAAAGTGACGGTTATCAAAACCGTCACAAAAGGGAAGATTGGGTGATCGTTCATTGGTGGTAAAAGTTAAGTACCATAGAATAGATAAGCAATTGACACATTTGAAATTTTTAAAATGGTGTGAATTTTGATATATATGATTTCGTGTTTATTGTTTTCAATACGAGAAACTCAGTCACATGAGATGTAAATAGTGAGAAATTATCATTGTCTAAAATAGAATAGACGTCGTATTCAGGTGTTTCATTATTTGAGTTCCTGTTCCAACGTTTTGAAAATATGATCATCAAAAAATTCAGTTATCGTCATATCAAGTCCATCACAAAGTTTTTTGAGCGTAATAATGGACAAATCACGGCGTCTTACATCCATCAAACTGTAAACAGTTGAAGGAGTAACACCTGAACGGGTAGCGAGCTCATTGTATCGAATATTTCGTTCTTTACAAATTCTTTGTAAACGCAGAACGACGGCATCTTTAATCAACATATTATCTATCCACTTTTCCAGTTTTTATAAAAATTGTTGCACAGACGTATACGCGCTTGCGTATGGGCGATTTTTTGATAAAGTTACTTACGCATATGCATAAAAAACTCCGCAAGGTAAAAATAGTGGTAATTGGTTCAAGTGAGAAAAGCTTATTATTTGATTTGAGAGGTAAATTCTAACCATTGCATCAAGCAAGAGAATTGTTTTTGAGCAAGTCGGAAATAGCTTTTTCCAACTTTTCCAAATCCTCTTGATCGGGGTGAGAAAGTGCCTGATCAAAGTTGTCCAACAAGGGTTGTGCCTTCTGGGGATCTGTTTTGGCAAGGGCTTCGTAACGTGCGCGTACCGCCTGTGGCATTTTTCCCTGACACAGGTAAGATCCTAATAAAACATTGCCGGTGGGCAGATTTTGCGCCATTCGCTCTCCAATCTGAGAGAAATAAGCAGGCGAACCGCCAAAACCGGCTGTACCGAAGAGGTAGACCTGTTTGTTTTTTAGTTGATGCAAAAATTGGGCAATTTCCGGACTACATGTACCTTTATCTGTCCAGGAACCAACAAAAAGAATGTCAGCGTGTAAGGCCTCAGGTGAAACGGATCCAAAGTAAACCAATTCTTTTGCTGGCAGTATATGTTTGATATGCGTAGCCAATTGAGCGGTATTTCCAGTTTGGCTGGAATAAACAATTGCGTAACTCATAACGTGACTCCTTTTCATTTTCGTTGGATGATACAGTTTCATTATATCAAAGATACCATCAAGATTACAATATCAAAATACAAGTTGCTTCTTTGTTTGAATATAGGATAAATTAAAATATGGAGCCTATCAGTTAATCAACAGGGAATGACTGCCTATTTTATAATTTATATCAAATATTTTGGACAAATGATTGCACTGAATATTTTTTCATATTGACATATCTAAAAAAGTGTGATATCATATGATTGCTTTTAGGCATAATATGTTAAATTTGATACATTGTACCTAGGTGTTTACTCCTGTTTATGCAAGTGAACCCGAGTAAACAAACGGAAACAAAGAATTAAATTTAATTGATTATGTCTGACATGATCTCTCTCATCTCACGGGGAAAGTATTTTTGTCAGGCTATTATTATGCCTTTTGGTAAATGATTACTGAAAGGATTTTTTATTATGCAGGAAGAATTAGTATTTAAAATGGTTCAGGGACAGATCGGTTATGAATTTAAAAATCTTGATCTGCTCAAACAGGCATTCGTCCGTCGTTCATATACTTCTGAAAACGGCGGCGAGAACAACGAAGTTTTGGAATTTATTGGAGACAAAGTACTTGATTTCGCAGTTGTTCGTTTGCTGATACAAAAATACGGACATATACCAAACGGCGAAATGACGGATCAAAACATAAGATTTGGCTCTGGAAAAGAATTGTGGTTTCAGAACAATATAAATGACGAACCAGAATCCAATCAATTTCATTGTGACTGTGATGAAGGACTGCTTTCAAGACTGAAAACAAAAATGGTCGAAAAAAAGACACTGGCACGCAGAATGGATGAATTGGGATTTGCCGAACACCTCATTATGGGAAAAAGTGATATTCAGAACAAAGTCAACGAAGAACGTTCTGTAAAAGAAGATTTGTTTGAAGCGATCATCGGTGCGGTTGCCATTGATTCCGGCTGGAATCTAAAGGATATTCAATCTGTGGTAGAGGTGATGCTTGAGCCGGATACGTTTCTTCAAGACGAATCGGAAACCAATTATGTACGTCTGCTTCAAGAGTGGGAGATGCAGGAGAACGGACTTATCCCCTGGTACAAATACCATGAACTCTCATATACTGCCGCGTGGCATATTCCGTTTGAAGGAATATCTCAATCATTTCCGATGTTTTATGATTATTCCAGATTACATTTTTGTTGTGAGTTGAAACTGTTAGACTCTCTCCCGATTTTTCGTGGGTTTGGTGCATCTAAAAGGGAAGCGAGAATGGCAGTATGCAAACTGGCATATGAATACCTGGAAAAAAACGATATGCTCTTCACAATACGAGACGAAATTGAAGATCCTAACCGGGATATGGCGATCAATCAATTGGAAATCTTGGCTCGCAGAGGTTACTTTTCATTGCCCACCTATGAGTTTGAAGAAACGCACGACGATAACGGAAATCCGCTTTGGAAATGCGAATGCCATATAGAGGAAGAAGAATACGATTTTGATGAAATTTCCTCATCAAAAAAAGATGCGAAAAAGGGCGCTGCTTACAGCATGCTTTTGTATGTGCTCGGATTGGAGGAATAACGATTATGTCAAAATGGTGTTTCAATTATGATTCCGGAGAATACGAGTGGATAGAAAAAGACGGTTACAGCATTTACCGTGGCGCGTATGTTTACAATTGGGATAACAGTGCGTACAAGCGTGAAGAAGAGGAAGAGAACTGTAATTTTTTATTTGACAATAACAACTAATCTAAGCTATTGAAACAATACCAATGTGCGGACTTCAAGCTTGCACATTGGTATTTCTTTTATGGCTAAAACTGTATTTGAACAAAGGGTGGCACATACACCATGCAGGGCGACTATTGGTTGCCTGATCTTACTATACCCACGGAAGAAGAACGCCCCATCGGCGTGTGGGGACAGCGCCGCCTGCGTGCTGGTGTTTTGGGACGGGCAATCGAGGGGGACGAAATTCGTCATCGAGCACTGCAAGGCGCAGGGCAAGCCTGTCCATGTCTTTTTGAAAAAGTAAAGCAGATTCGAACTAACAAATGTTTGCGAACGACCAAATCGCACAATGGAAAAAACAGCACCGGCAGGGTACAATGACCATGCCGGTGTTGCTCTGTCCTGTGTACAACAGAAAGCAAGGCTTTCTGCGTGAGTTTTGCCTTTGCAATGTCCCATCGCAATTTCGGCAAGCCGAAAGCGGCAAAACATCACAATGTTAGATGAAGGAGGTAAATACAACAATATGGTATCAGGACATCTACAGATTAAGAAAGGATACTACTATGTGGTGCTCAGCTACTACGATAACCGAAATAAGCGGCACGTCAAGTACGTATCCACGGGACTTCCCGAAAAGGGAAACAAGCGAAAAGCGGAGGCGGCGCTGGCCCGTGTCCGCAGCGAGTTTGAGCCGCCGCAGGAGGTGGGAGAGCTTACCTCCGATATGCCTTTTGCGGAGTATCTTTTGGAATGGCTGGACATCGTAAAGGTGCGTGTGAAAGCGACCACCTACAGCTCCTATGAGGCGATGGTCAAATCCACCCTTGAGCCGTACTTCCGCAAGAAGGGGTACACCCTTCAGGGGCTGGAGGCAAGGCACATTCAGCAGTTTTATACGGAGAAGCTGAAAACCGTCAAGCCCAGTTCGGTGATCCACTACCACGCCGTCATTCATCAGGCGCTGAAATATGCCATGAAAACCGACCTTGTGACGCAAAATGTGGCGATGAAGGTGGACCGCCCGAAACGAAACGACTATCAGCCGGTATTTTTGGATGCCGAGGAGCTTCAGCGCCTGTTTCAGGTGGTCAAGGGCACGAGGCTGGAATTACCCGTTTTGGTCGCCGCCTTTTACGGACTGCGGCGTGGCGAGGTGTGTGGACTAAAATGGGACGCCATCGACTTTGAGCGTGGCACCATTACCATCAAGCACACGGTCACCTCCATACAGGTGGAAGGGAAAACGAAGATGTATGCCCAGGACTCCGCCAAGACAAAGTCCAGTATGCGCACCCTGCCGCTGGTGGGAAGATTCAGGGAATATTTTGCGGAGGTCAAGGCGGCGCAGGAGCTGAACAAGCAGGTCTGCGGCAACTGCTACAACTACGAATATGACGGCTATGTCTTTGTGGACGAGCTGGGCGGCCTGATGAAGCCGGATTATCTGACGGCGTATTTTCTCCAGTATATCCAAAAACACGGCTTAAAGCGCATGCGCTTTCACGATTTGAGACACCCTTATGTCAAGTCCACGACAAAAAAATATTTATTTTTTCTTGTCCCCACAATCCAGCTTTCTTGATAGGAATTTTGCCGCCTCCCGTTTCTGTTCGGCGGCAAAAAACGCATGAAGTCGCTCCTTTTCTTCCGGCAGCATACACCCAAAAGTTGTGCCGCCTTTTCTGCAATAAAACGCAATCCGCATAATCAATCCCTTTCCCTCATTTGTGAGTTGTCAAGCTGTCCCTTATCTTAAAGGCAATATCTACCCGTTTATCAGGATAAACATAAATCTTATCAATCAGAAGATCAACTAATTCCGACGTCAGCCCATCGCTTTCCGTCAGCATCCGGGAAATATCCATCTGCTGGCGCTGGTGCTGCCGTTCTTCCTGTTTGGCTTCAAGACGGGCCATGACAACCGCTTTGGTATTCTGTACTTCCAACAGTTTTTCACTGATCTGCTCTTTTTGATCCTTGTATTCCGGGAGCGGAATCCTGCCGGAAACAAGAGCTTCATACAGTTTCCGCTTTTCTTCCTGC
>WHHJ01000071.1 GCA_014872655.1 Clostridia bacterium | reverse complement strand
TTGTTTGATTACCATCTAAAACAACACGACTCTCAAACCTCAAATGCGGGGAGAACACAGTGCCACGACATGCACCGGTGTTGCTTTAGACGGTTTTTTGCCTTTTTATTATATCAGGGTTTTTCGGTTTCGTCAAGCCGAATCTCGCACATTTGCCGGTCGATGATACAAACCGATTCCTGCGGCAGGGTCGGGTTTTGCCGCTGTTCCAAAATCAACAGGTTCCATTTGTGATAAGCGGCGGTTTGATAGAGAATCTCCAGTTCCCGGTCGCAAAAATAACTGTGGGCGGATATCAGCACAAAGCAAACGTCCGAGAATAGCCCGGAGACCAGATCCAGATATTCGGTCAGTCGTCCTAAAGGAGCTGCGTCTTCCGGCGCTGCCCGGCATTTGAGCCATTTTAGCAGCGCCAGTGTGTAGTCGCCCTGAAAGGATTCCATCGGATACCCGACCTGAACGGACAATTGTCCCAGAAAATCGGCAATGGCGCTGTTGAGCGCGGCGCTTTGCGGCGCCATTTCTTCCAAAACGGTTTGTGCCAGCAATTTTTGAAAGCGGGATTGCAGCGCTCGGTCGTCTTCGGTCAGAAGATGCTGGTAATCCGACAGTACAAATAAATGTTCGGAGCCGTCGAGCGGACAGTGATGGGTCGAAAATACAAACGGCCCGTCCTCACCTCCGGCCTGTGCCGTCAGGTCAAAAACGCAGGTGCGAAACTGGACAGGGTGTTCCACAACGAGTACCTGCACGCGGTTTTCGTCAAAGCAAAGAGGTTTGGATAAAAGAGGATGCGCCATTTTCATAAGATCACCAGCCGTTCTTCATTGTCGATGATTTCAGAATGATATTCGCCTAAAACAAATTCCATCCGTGCAAATTGTTTTTCGGTTACCATCAGCATTTGAACCAGTCCCTTGGACGGTTTTTTATTCCGGACCGCCTGCATAACGGATTGGGCCGTCGTGGCGTTCAGAGCCAGCTTGACATAGACTGATTCCTGCATCATCAGAAACCCTTCTTTGATCAGTGATTTTCGGAATCGGCTGTATTCGCGCCGGTCGGCGGCCGTCACGGTGGGCAGGTCAAAAAAGACAAACACCCTCATAAATCTATCGTTCATACTCGATCCAGCGGATCTCCGCGATATCCTTGCTTTGCAGCGCGCGGAACAGGCTGCCGCAGTATAAACGGATGGCGTACAGCAGATATTGCGTTTTTCCGTCAAAGGTAACGGTTTGCTGGAATAATTTCAGCAGCATGGTTTTTTCCTCCTTCTCCAGCTTCTGCGGCTGTATATCGTATACGAGCCGGTCGACCAGCGGCCGCAGCGGTTCGATCAAGTCACAGGCCAGATTGTAGGGGTTATAGGTGTTTTCATGGTGCAGCCCCAGTTGATTGAAATATCCGGCTGCCGCGATTTCCCGGTTGATGGCCGACAAGATCAAACTGTACCCGTAGTTCAGCGCGGCGTTGACCGGGTCGGTGCCGGAACGGGTAAATTCCGGCCCGAACAGGGCGTTAAAATAAACTTTCGCGGCGTGCCCTTCCCGGTTTGTGCTGTCGTTGAACGTCAGCTGTGTCAGATACTGTGTCAGCAGTTCCGCTTCGGGACGGTTCCGATGAAGCAGGTGGTTGCGCTGCCGGTAGATCTTCTGCCGGATCAGTTCGGTCCAGATTTCCTGTTTGACCGGTTCTGGCCAGGCGATCTGCTGCCGGACCTTGGCGCTGCTGTCATGGCTGCCGTGCAGCGGCAGCAGTTCGGCGTACGGGTTGCGCTGCGGGTCGCAGAATAAAACCTGCACCTTATGCTCCGTTAAGGCGTAAAGCAGATACGCGGTCACCGAAACGGCGGTGCTTTCCAGAATCAGCACGCCGATCTCCCCGATATGCACGCGCTCGGTTTTATCTACGGTCCGAACCACCAGGTAGTCGGCCTTGTAGTCTACCTTGGCGCTGCTGCTCACCACCACTACGCGCCAGCTCATTGCCCGTCCGTCTCCAGCAGATCGACTTCCTGCTCATAAACGCCGGTTACGGATTGGTGGATCAGAAGCAATGAGTGTCCCTGGGAATTTCCGATGTTTTTGGATAAGCGCAGAATGCCGGTACTTTTACTTCCGCCAAGCGCTTCTAGATTGGCGGTGCGGGCGCTGTTGGAAAAAATATTCAAAATCTGCAGCAATATCCGGCACTGCTCGGCGCAGGAAAGCGTCGCGAATTTTTCGGTCTGCTCGGTCAGTGTTTTTGCGGCGGATTCCAGACAGATCCGATATTTGGTATCGGTTAGTTTGTCGCGCAGGATCTCGTACAATTGCCGGTTCTGTTCGTCGCCGATGCCGTCAAAGCGTGTGATGGTCAGGTCTTTGCCGGCGGCCCGGCAGCGTTCCGCGTACTTGGAGAGGTTTTTGATATACGCCTGCCACGTTGGGGCAAGGACCAGGGGATTGGCGTTTTTAAAGATAATACGGCTTTCAGTTCGTCCGGAGAGATTCATCCGAAATCCGTCAAACGAAAACAGGCTGTTGATATTGATGCGCGGGATCAGCACGGCAGGGTCCTGCAGCTGCAGAATCTCGGTACAGTACCCGACGGGGTCCATTTCGTACCGCGTCTTGTGCATCAGCAGAACCGGCTCGATGGAACGGACGCGCTTTTTCTTTAGGGTATGTTCTGCCAGAATAAAATACGCGCCCTTGACACTGTTATATCCGCCGTAATGTTCGATGGTCAGCCGTTTGTCCGAACTCTTGATGGGCGCCTGTCCCTTCCCTTTGGATACGATTTGCTGGTCAAACAGCCCGCCCTTTTCCGGCGCGGTGCGGCGTGTCATCAGCACATTGTTTTTGCGCATCGTTTCCCGCACGGTGCGGATAGTGCCGTCTTCTCCTGCCGTCCAGGCTCGTTCGCCGTTGCGTTCAACCGGATAGTCAAACATGTGGTTCAAACTGTATTTTGCATGGGCCGACTTCAAAAAGTTGATTGGGCTGCGTGTGAATTTAAGGTGATATACGTTGCCTGCCACGATGTTCAGATAGGCGTCCTTGGCATGATGCATGTCATTGATTTCACGGCATTTTACAAACAGCGGGTCCTGCGTGGTTCTTTCGTTTTTACAGTTGCCGGCCTGCTTCTGCACGCCGTTTTCCGTCAGCCGCTGATCCTGCCGGAAGTCAGAGACATTGCCGGCTTTTACATAAACAATCTCGGTGCGGTCCGCAAATTTTCTTTTCAGCAGCTCCGCAATGATTTTGCTGGACTGGCGCGTTTCTACCAGCTGCCGATTGATAAATCCAGCCTGCTCTTCCAATGTAAATGGTGTTGAGCGGATCAGTCGTTCATACTTTTTAACGCTGATCAAGCCCTTTCCCTTCAGCATCGTCCAAAACGCGCGCATCTGCTTGCGGATATCCGGATGGATCGGATAAACATCGGTTTTTTGTGCGTTTAACTGCCGCTTTACCAAAACGCGGTTGTCCATGCTGTCGTCTTTGGTTTTGCTTTGCGGATAAATATGGTCAATATCATAATCCGACTCTAAACGGTTGATATCGATCGATTCTCCGCTATACATACATCTTCCCAATTGGGTATAGTATAAATACAAACGGTCGCGGCGCAGATTCCCTTCTGGTTCATCGGTCAGCCGTTCAAACAGTTCTCCGCATTCTTCTCCGCATTTCTGATATAATTGGATCAACGCGTCCTTTCTGGAAACCGTCCGTTTCTTGATCTCCTCTTCTTCGCGCGCCATTTCAACAAAGATCCGCTTTGGCGGGGTCTTGAAAAAAGACTGGATTTCGCCGATAATCGCCAGTGTTTGCCGGATCGCTCGTTTAATGCCGGGCGAGGCGTAACTTTCGTCTAAATATTCCTGCAGCGTCATGCCGTATTCGGATGTTTTCTTGGCGCGGTATTGTTCGACACGCTCCGCAAACTGATAGCGGCTGCTCAGCAATTCCATCAGGTTGTCGTTGGTGTTCCACAGCATGTCCAAAATAGAAAAACTCTCTCCGGTCTGCTCGTCTACATGATACAACTGTGTCAGAAAGATTTTGGACAGACGCCCCCATCCGCTATAACGCACGGAAAGCGCTTTTTTCTGTTCTTCCTCGTTCAGCAGGTTTCCGTATGTTTTTTTCAGCCATCCTCGGAGCAGTTTTTTATCTTCGCCAAATAAAACGATGTGTGTAATGATCTCTTCTGCGATGTGCTCTCCGTCTTCGCGTCCGGGCAGCCAGGCAAAATGAGCCCAGGGAGCCAGTGTTGCTTTAAAATCGCCGTCAAATCCGCCCAGTGTGTCGTCCGGCTGCAAAATCCCCTCGGAATTTAAAAAATCCTTTAATTTTTTTGCCGTTACTTTTTTCCCGCTCAAAAACAGTTCTCGGTATATTTGTTGTTTTAAAGGTACGCTGATTTTTTTGCCGTTGATCTTTAAGTTGTTCAGTTCGTTCAGCACGGTAAACTTACTGTACAGCAGAGAATCTTTCGGCAGGACATCCTCGCCGATATAACTGCATTTTGCCGTCATACGGGTAATAAAGTGCTTGCGGCTTTCCTCCAGGTCAACCACCCGGTCAAAGTTCCATGGATAGATCTTTTCATTTTTGCGTACTACCCAGCTGTGTTCGGACCGGCTGTCTAACGGCCCTACATAGTAGGGGATGCGAAAGCAGAACATTTGGTGGATCTGTTCCGCCTTGCTCAGTCCGTTGTTGTCTGCTTCTTTCAAAAAAGGCAAATATTCAGAAGCGTTTTGCAGAATCTGCATCAATTCCTTTTCGTGCAGCTGGTGCGGGATGACGCTGTTGTCCTTGGTGGACTGTTTCGGGAGAAACGTCCCGTTGTCCAATTCGGCTAAGATGTCAGCAATATCCGAAATCTGTTCTTGGTAGGAGTTTAATTTTTTCTTGATGTATTTTCGGAACTTGTCGTAATCGCAGCGGTAATTGGCAGCGCCTTTCCCGCTGTATGCCGGATAATTGTCCTGCTTATCCGCCGCTTGATGAAAAATTTTTTTATATAGATCAGGATTTTCTGTTTTTTTAACAGCGGCCTTTAGCCTTGCCAGGTCTTGTTTATGTTTTTCGTAATTTTCTGCTTTTGCAAAAGAAATATTTTCGTTTCCGTTTAAGATTTCTTCAAGCAGTGCCCAGTCATAGATTTCTTTCGCGGCAAGAATCAGCTCGATTCGATCACCCAGTGCGGTGGTCAGTTTTTCTTCATATTCTTCAAAATCTTCTTCCAGGCTGAGTTTTTGAATGTCTTCGGTGGAGACTGTGTCCTGATACAGTAAATCCAGTGACACTTTGCTTCCGATCAGCAAGTCCGACAACGCGGCCATCGAGGATTTTTTGTCGGAGATCTGAAAGAGAGCATACATTTTCTTTCGTTTTTCCGTTTTATTGCATTTTTTATCGGTTAAGATTTGTTTCAGTACTTCGGTGTCGACGGCAGGGATCTGTTCGTCCCATTCTTCTTGGGAAGCCCGTGATAACCGGTCAAGCCCCGATTGTAATGAAATGGCCGAAAGATCCAAATCTCCATATAAGAAGTGCCCGCGGTGTTTCATGATGTGATGGACGGCCAAATACACCAGTCGAACATCGTGCGGGGCTTTGTTGCAGATCAATTCTTTTCTTAAATGGTAAATGGTTGGGTATTGTTGATGATATTGCTTGTCGGTGTAAGCGGGATCCCCGAACAGACAATAACGTTTTCTTTCAAATGTACCCTCTTTGTCAACTTCTAAAAACCGGCTTTCTTTAAGACGTTGAAAGAATGCCGGGTCTACTTTCCCAATTTCATCCGAAAAAATCTCTTGCAGCCATTTCAGTCGTCGCCGTCTCCGTTCATTCAGCCGGCGTCCCGTGCGGTACATTCGTCTTTCTTGTGCCGGCTCTGTCGAGTCAAACAGACGCACGCCCCATAATTGTTTTCCGTGATGTTTTTTCAACCGGTATTCTGGGTCTGTCACCGCCCATCCTACGGAATCGGTTCCGATGTCCAATCCCACAAAATACTCCTGCTCCATAACAATTTTCTCCTTTATCAAATTCTATACTTGACTTTTTGATCGAGTTGATGTATAATAAACGTGTCTTGATTACCATCTAAGACAACACGACAGGTTCAAATAAGGCATTGCCGAAACCGCCAATTTATTTGGCTTCACATGGAGTGAGAGAACAAGTCTGCACAGCAGGCTTGTTTTTTTTGTTAAAAATCGTGATAAATCCAAGTAAAAACGCAAAAATAATCTGATTTTGTTTTATTATATCATATTCAGCTTTAAATGTCTATAGTTTTTGTTGATAGTGTCATGGTTGAAATATTTTTAAAATGCTATAAGAAATTTTTTTGAATTTGATCCGTATCCATAAATCTTGTTTTCATTTTACGGTATAAAAACACAGGGTTATGGGCAGATCCATCTATAAAGAAAGGACCGCAAACAGCGGTCCTTTCTTTTATATATTGAAGTTTATACGATGTTCATGAGGGGAATAAAGTCGATCGATGAACAAAATTTTTTGTTTTATTTAAAGTAGTAAGAATTTTCCAGTCTCCAAGTATCAGTAAAGGTTAGTAATGACGTTTTGTATCGTTCCTGTTTTATTCATTCGGGTCGCTTTTATCTACGTTTTTGGATGTGTATTTTATTTCGGACCATTGGTTTATGTTGTTCAGACAAAGTGCTGAGAGTTTTTTCAGTAAAAAAAGAGTATTAAAATTTAAAACCAATCCAGCATTTTTCTATCACATTTTTCAAGTACAATAGTCAAAGAATACTTGGGAGGTGAATCCATTGAAAGAACGAATGTTAACAAAAAAACGCATGGGGGATTTTGAAGAATATCTTCAAAGAGAAGAAAAGAGCAGAAATACCGTACTGAAATATTTGCGAGACGTTTATGCTTTTGCGGCCTTTACTGATGGGGTAAAAGTTACAAAGCAGGCGACGATCGCATATAAAGAATATCTGCTTGACGCAGGCTATGCCATTCGCAGTGTCAATTCCATGTTGGCCAGTATCAACTGTTTGTTTACGTTTTTATGTTGGGAAGACTGCAAAGTAAAAACAGTCAAACTGCAGCGACAACTTTTTTGCTCTGAAGAAAAACAGTTAACACGTGCCGAGTACCTCCGGCTTTGTCGCACCGCAAAAGCTCAGCATCGCGAGCGTTTAACTTTAATTCTGCAAACGATCTGCGGTACGGGAATCCGCGTAAGTGAACTACCATATATAACGGTAGATGCCGTGCAGACCGGCAAAGCCGTCGTTTCATTAAAAGGAAAGACGAGGACCATTTTTATTGTTCGCAAATTGCAGCAAAAATTGCTCCGTTATATTTCGGAGCAAAAGATTCAATCTGGTTCTGTTTTTATTACACGCAGCGGAAAACCGCTCAGCCGCACCAATATCTGGCGAGAAATGAAAACTCTCTGTGCCGAGGCAGGGGTTGACGCCAAAAAGGTTTTTCCGCACAACCTGCGTCACTTGTTTGCGCGCACCTTTTATAATATGGAAAAAGATGTTGTTAAACTTGCCGATATCCTCGGCCATTCCAGCGTGGATACTACTCGTATTTATACCATTTCTACCGGTACAGAACATCGTCGCTGCATGGAAAACTTACGGTTGATTTTATAAAACCATAAAAAAATCGCCCGAAAAGCGGCGGAATACATAAACGACATTATGTTGTAGACATGCTAAAACCTATATCAAATGCCGACACG
>WHHJ01000070.1 GCA_014872655.1 Clostridia bacterium | reverse complement strand
ATTCCATCTTATTTTATAGTATCACAGCATTGTTTTTTATGAATTTCTCTAAAATGCTTGCAGGAACGCCGGCAAAACGTCTGTTATTTTTATTTGGCATGGGAGCTGTTTTCTTTGGTGCAGCGCGTGTTGCGGATCTTGTGGTGTCTTTTATTCCCGGCAATCCCTTTGGTGTTCCGAGCAATGCGTTGACGCTTCTTTCCGATACGGCAATTACAGTCGCTGAAATCTTTATTTTGATTCGTTTAGTTCGCAAAATAGAAACAAAGGATTTAATAACGTCTGAGGAAAATCATCAAGCGGAAACATCTAAAAATTCCTTCTAATGTTTAGATTTGTAAAAAATGAAGGTCGTACATCATTTTTCATGAAATGGTACGGCCTTTTTTGTATACGTTTTTAGGAGGTGTACGATTGACAGGAGAATGATATATATGGTATAATTAATGTGTACAAATATCACATGTTTGACAGGAGGAAAAAATGAGAAAAATGAAGAGGTTTTTGTCTGCAGTATTATGTGTGATGCTATTTATGAGCCTTTGCGCATGTACGGTTTTTGACAAAACAGGACAAACCGGTGAAGATTGGACTTCCACAGACAATCAGACAAATGTATATTTTTTAGGCAGTACAGAAAAGCCTTCTTTAACAGAGCCGACTACCGGCAACGGGGCAAATGCACTGTATATTGATATGGTAAAAAATGAGAAAGAAGGCGGACAATTTGTTATTCGGAATAACGATGCGGCATTAGAAGATGTGCATGCAGAGATTTCGGATTTAACAAACGCAGATGGACATGTTATTCGCTCCAAGGAATATAGTCGGATTGGAGCGGAAGGTACAACAGAAAACTACGTGATGATTTTTCGCGAGAGATACTCAAAAATCGAACATGTTGCAGATACGGATACCTATTACATGCCTGATGCATTGATTCCGTTATATGAGGACAATAATTCTGCCGTGGTGAACCAAGGCGAAAATCAAGGGTTCTACGTTTCGGTAAAAACTATGCCGGATGACCCTGCGGGATTGTATACAGGTACGATTACTTTAACACATAAAAACGGCACTATTACCATTCCCGTATATGTTACGGTACACGATGTAACGCTGCCGGAAGTTTCGGCATGCAAATCATTGATCTTAAACTGGAGCATCTCGGATGCCTATGCAGACACCGATATTGATACCATTGAAGCAAAAGAAATGTTAATGTATTTTCTGCTGGATAACCGGATGAACATTGACTGGCTTCCTGGCTCGCAGGGAACGTGGTTGGATGAATATGTCGCTACGGCTGAGAAGTATGCGACAGATCCGCGCGTACAGGCTTTTCATATGCCGTTTTTCGGAGAAGTCGTAACACGTGATGATGGGACGCAGTATTATTATATCAATGCACAGAAGACGACAGAATGGCGTAATGCTATGGACGAAATCGGGGTTTTGGACAAGTGCTACTATTATCAATTTGATGAGATCGGTACGGAAGATAAATATCAACTGGCCAAAGAAATGCATCAACAGCTAATGGAGATTGATCCGAATACCAAGAACTTGATTACGCTATTCTCCGGAACTTCTCAAATGTACGGCAATCTTTCTGTTTGGTGTACAGGTCGAAAAGGAACCAAACAATCCTATATTGATACGATTTATAATACCGGTACACAGGAAGTTTGGTGGTATGGTACGGAAGAGCGCCAAATTGGTTTGGATAATTTAATTCAGGCCAAGAGTTTATTCTGGACGCAAAAGCAATTAGGTATTGTTGGTTATTTAGATTGGGCAGTAGATTGTTATACTTATTTTAGTCCGGAAGAGGGCTATTATGGAATGTTCAATTGGTGGGACGAAGTGTGCCAATACGTTCCTGATGCTGGATATTCCAATTACGGCGGAGACAGTTTTATGGTTTATCCGGGTAAAGAGAATGACGGTGTCGTAAATCGAAATCTCTTGGTATCTTCTATTCGGTTTGAAACAGTACGGGATGGAATTGAAGATTATGACTTGTTGACGATTCGTGAGCAACAGATTCAGCAGCAGTTAGATGAAAAGGGAATTACCTCCAAAACCGCAGCGGATTTCATGAATATATATTATGATGGCATGGTTAACTCCGTAAATTTAGACACAAATACGGTATATTCTGAAACAGATCGTTACGCAAAATTGCGTGCTCTTCTGATTGAAGATATCGAGACAAATAAAGACGTTGTTGTTGGATTGTATACGGACTCTGAAAATCTTGAAAAAATGTCTGTTCGTACCATTTTTGTTCTGGCACCTGAAAATAGTACCGTTCAAATTAACGGTCAGACAGCAACTTGGGACGGCGAAGTTTATACGGCAGATATTGCTTGTATGCAGGCTGAAACAACGTTAAATATTCAGGTTGCCAAACCAGGAGCTGCTGAAGTTGAGGAATACATATATTATGCGTATCCGAGAGTGATGACCTCTTCTGAGACGATTTTGGATATGACTATAGACGGACAGCAATGTGCAGATGCGCTTGACAATCCTAGTGTAACATATCAAGATGGCCGATTGCATATGGATTTCTCAAAAGCCATTGGAAATGCTGTATCGCTTATGTCTACTCAGTGGGCAGGACCTGTGGATTGGTCGAAAAATCAATATCTTGTTTTAGATGTGAAAAATGAAGGTGATACACCTATTACATCGCTGACCTTGCAAGTTTCAGGATCTCGGAATGTAAAAGTTCTGGATGTTCCGGAAATTGCGCCGGGAGAGCGTAAAACAGTTTATCTGGACTATATAACAGGTGGAGAATTAGGAAATAATACAAATAACATCCGCAGAATTCTCTTTTCAGCCGATGACGACTGTATTCTTTCTATTGGATATCTTTCTATTTGTTCCATAGATTTTCAACGATAAAAAGTGATTTTTATAAAAAGAGAGAAAGCACTATGCTTTCTCTCTTTTTTAATGTATAAAAGCCACACGATGGCCGCGTGGCTTAAAAAAGGCTTTATACGAAACAGTCGTTTAGCTCATGCAAAGGGGAATTACAAAATGTACGTGCTTGCATAAAAACACATAAGAAAAGTTTTTATTTATATTAAGGCTGTTCAATATATCGATGTGCCTGGGTTTGGAACAATTGTGCGTATTTTCCATTTTTTTGCATCAATTCTTTGTGTGTGCCGATTTCAATAATTTCACCATATTCCAGTACGACAATTTTAGACGCAATCGTTGCGCTCGACAATCGATGTGAAACAAAGATTGTAGTTTTCCCTTTGCTCAATGTTTCAAATTGAGTAAAAATTTCTTGTTCTGCTAATGGGTCTAGAGAAGCTGTCGGCTCATCTAGAATAATAATATCCGAATTTCGGAAAAACGCTCTTGCTACGGCAAGTTTCTGCCATTGTCCGATGGAAAGTTCCAATCCGTTATCTTCAAAGATACGCATCAAAGGGGTTTGATATTCTTTTTTCAATTTCTGAATAAATTCGTCTGCACTGCTTTTTTGTGCCGCTTCTTTGATGGCGTCTGTATCAGTCATGCGTTTGCTTTCTCCAAAACCGATATTTTCCTGAACGGTAAAGGCATATTTCCCAAAATCCTGAAAGATGATACCAAACATTGAGTAAAGATCTTTGACATCGTATTCGCGAATATCATACCCGTCCAGCAAGATAGTACCTTCTGTGGGATCATACAATCGTGTCAGTAATTTGAGCAATGTTGTTTTGCCCGCTCCGTTTAGTCCGACCAGCACAACGGTTTCTCCTGGCCGGAGGGTAAGATTAATTTTTTTCAATACGTATCTGTTAGTGCCCGGATAACAGAAAGAAACATTTTTAAATTCGATAGTATGTTGTGCGTGATGCTGTACTTTTCTTGGGTTTTTGATCGAAGGAACTAGCTGGGGTTCTACCTCCATGAAAGCAATCATGTTGTCAATAAACAAAGTCCCTTCATAAATGCTGGCACTGGTGCTGATAAGCGTAGAAACATTTGTAGAAATTGAGAATAGAGCATTGGTGTAAAGCGAGTAGTCTCCGATCGACATTTTTCCATCAAAAACGCTTTTGGCAATGGATAAGAAAATGCCGCCGTTTACAATCGATGAAAGAATTGCAATGACAATTCCCCAAACCCCCTCTGCAACAATCAAGGTTTTCAATCCTTTAAAGTAATTGGAAAAGATTTGTTTGTATTTTCCGATAAATGTTTCCGATAAATCAAATAGTTTTACTTCTTTAACCAGGTCTTTGTCTACCAAAAGACCAGAATAATAATCCATTTCTCTGCGGTCTTTAGACCTTCTGCGCACATAAGAAAACATTTTCCTGCGGTAGCGATATGTAATGATTGCAGAAGGCAGCGTTGTGGCAATGATCAGAAGCGGGGCATACCAAAGCCTACTTCCCAATACGGCAATAAATCCGATTAGGCTAATCAGGGTGCTCACAATACTAAAGGAAGCCTGCAAAACTTGAATGGGGCGGTTACCTGCTTCACGGTTTGCGTTTTCAAGCTGAGAATAAAATTCTGGAAGATCGAACTTGGCCATATCTATCGTTTTAGCCTTATTCATAATTTTTAATTTGATGCTATTGGTCAACAGTTCGTTAGACAATCTTGTAACGATGTTGCTGACCGAATTGATAATGGTCACTGCTAATTGAAATAAAATTTGCAGCAGCAACAAAAGCCCAAGCGTCTGAAAAGATTCCAACTGCCCCTGGACGGCCAATTGCAGTCCGTCCAACAGCATTTTGGATATATAGGCGCCTATGATACTTTGCACACCGTTAAAAACAGCCATAAACGCCAGAATAAACATCAAAGCAGGGCGCGCATCCCAGACTAGTTTATAAATATAGACCAGTCTCTTTATCATATTTTTGAGGCAATCAATCCAGAAAGGAATCACATTTTTTATTCCTTTGGGTCTTTTAGGGTGTGGAACATTACTATGTATCGGGGGTGGTCCGCCCGGAGGACCAAACATTATCAAACACATCCTTTATACGTTGTCATCATAAATTATAAATTTTTTTTATTATAAGCTACAAATATGGAAATTTCATGAAAAAAGAGAAGATTTTATAAAACCTTCTCTTTGAAAAGCGCACTAAAATGTCAGGTATTTAGAAAATCTCCCAATAATCGGAAGTTCTTTTGCCTGCCCCTGCGCTGCATATACGATGCCGATGATCATTAGGGCAAGAAATGCAAGGTTTAGTAGCCAAGTAATGGGCAGGAAAATCAGGTTGATAATAAAAATACAGTTTGGCACAAACAGCAATAAATTCACTGCTACCTGAGCAATTAAAACAATCAGTCCCTGTTTTGCATGAAATTGAGCAAAGGGGGAGTTCTTTGCTGCAAAAATGGGAATCAGAACCAGCAATGACAGATAACTTAAAATTGCCATTACTTTATTCTGTTGTATATCTGCAGCGTTCATCGTTGCAGTGTAATCTTTGTTAGAGGTAAAATGCGATTGGGGACCGGGTTGTGCGTGTGCAGATTGGCCTGCATTATTTTTAGCCCATGTTGTTCCACAATGACTGCAATAAGTCGCGTCGTCTGGAATATGTGCACCGCATTTCGTACAAAATGCCATCTTGTTTCTCCTTTCAAATGAATATGAAATTTAAATGTAATAGTAGAAAAAACCGGGAATTTTAAGCTCTATTGTATCGGTAAAACCCCCGGTTTTAATTGTTTATTGATTGTTTAATTATTGTGCATAAAATGCCAGGCAAGCCTTGTACAGCATGTACACATCACTTTTGGCTGTTACTTCATAAGGCGCATGCATCGAAAGAACTGGTACGCCAATATCCACCACTTCAATATTTCGATCTGCAATAAACTGAGAAACGGTTCCTCCGCCGCCCTGGTCTACTTTGCCCAATTCACCAAATTGGTATACTACATGATTTTGGTCAAACAGGGCACATAATTGGGCGATAAACCGTGCGTCCGCTTCAGAAGAGCCACTCTTCCCACCAGCGCCCGTGAACTTGTTGATCGCACATCCTTTGTTTAAAAAGGCCGTATTCATTGCTTCAAAAGCACTTTCATAATTGGGATCATAGGCTGCGGTAACATCCGAAGAAATAGCAGAAGAATTTGCCAGAGCCTTTCTGAAATTTTGTCCGGCATTTAAACAGAGTTCTTCTAAAAAGTCGGACATATAAGCGCTTCGTAATCCGGTAATGCCCATACTGCCTACTTCTTCTCTGTCTGCCAATACACAGACCGCTGTTTGTTTCGGTGTCGTTGTCTGCATCAATGCGGTAAAAGCAGGGAAGGCGCAGACCCGATCATCCTGACCAAAGCTCAAAATCATACTGCGATCAAAGCCAAGATCGCGAGCGCATTCCGCCGGAACAGCAGATAGTTCTGCAGTAAAGAAATCTTCTTCAGATAAATCGTATTTCTCTTTTAGCAATTTTAAAATTGCCTGTTTTACAGACTCATTTTCTTCTTCAGTCTGATCCGGTTTAGATCCTACCAATAAATTTAAATCTTCTCCTGTAAAAGCGGCATTTAAAGACTTTTTAGCTTGATCTTTCCCTAAATGCGGCAATAAATCCGTAATGCAAAAAACCGGATCATTTTTTTCGGATCCAATATTGATTTCTATTTCAGTTCCGTCTTTTTTATAAACGACACCTAACAACATCAGAGGAATGGTAACCCATTGATACTTTAAAATACCGCCGTAGTAATGGGTTTTAAAGATCGCTAATCCGCTTTTTTCATAAAGCGGGTTAATTTTGATATCCAATCTGGGGCAGTCCATGTGTGCGGCAACAATATGGAAACCGTTTTCCATAGGTTCTTGTCCGATATGTGCAAAGATCGCTGCCTTTTGTTTTTGGATTAAATATATTTTATCTCCCGGCTGATAGGCTTTTCCGTATTCAAACGGTTTGTATCCGTTTTGAGCTGCAATGCGGACCGCATACTGAACGCCAAATCGTTCTGTTTTTGCACAAGTTAAAAAGTCTTTGTATTCTTCGCAAAAACGATTCATGGTTTCTTGTTCTTGTTCGGATAATTCCTGATAACAATTTTTTTGTTTAAATGAAAGATCGCTCATAATCTATACTCCTTTACTTATTTTTTGAAATCCTAATTGTCGCATCAGTGTCTGGGTTTGTTTTTCCAGCTCCTCTTTTTTATTATTGTATATCGTAAATGCTGTTTTATCAATATAATATTCATCCGGTTTTTGACCGTTAAGACGAATTTCTGCATTTTCAATCGAAATTTGATCCCTGTTTATAATTCGTTGCAGTCGTGTCGATCGTTCTGCAATGACTGCAACCGAAGTATGACACAATGCAAGCACGTTGGCTTCGATTAAGGCTGCGCCATCGATTACAACTCCTACCTTTTTGTCTTCTTTTGCTTGCTCTAGCCGACTTTGTATCTTGTTTAAAATTGCTGGGTGAGTGATTCGATTAAGGGCCTGTGTGTTTTGTGGGGTAGAAAAAGCTTCTTTTGCTAAACTTTTTCGGTCTAACTGTTTTTCGGGTGTTAAGATTTGAGGACCAAAATAAGCCACCAACTGATCTAGTACTTCAGGTACGGTCTCTTTTGCAATTTGATCTGTATCAATATGCTCAAAGCCATATTCTTGTACTAATATTCCGGAAAAAGTTCCTTTCCCGGCACCGCTGGGTCCCGTTACCCCGATGATAAACATCTTTACATCTCCTTTGTCGGCTGATCTGCGTCTACTACATCAAAACCGCAGGCGCGGAGCAATCGGTTATAAACGGCAAGTCCGACACCGTTTTGCAGTTGGGCATGAATAAAAATTCGTTCGGCATGTTCTTCATCCGCTCGACGTAATAACTCGAAAATGTTTCTGGCCATCGTTTGGGCGTCATTTTCTTTTCCGTACGCATAACAGACCATATCCGAATAATTATTTTGCTCTTCATCAAAACACAGAACAATCGTTTTACATTCGGTTTTTTGTCTGTGAATATATCGCGCACAATTTTCGGAAGAGCCGATTACACAGGTTGTTTGTGCTTTTGGCGCATAGTGTTTGGTTTTA